>BHEQ01000056.1 GCA_003864535.1 Gammaproteobacteria bacterium | reverse complement strand
GTTTTATCATAAAACGATACAATGCCCTATAAACCTACAAGTCCATCATCAATATGGCATTGAATTTTCACAAACAGAATGAGATAAAATATGAATAAAAATATTATTATTTTCGCAGGTCCAAATGGTGCTGGTAAAACAACGTTTGCACGTGCATTTCTTCCTTATGAAGCAAACTGTAAACGTTTTATTAATGCAGATTTAATTGCGGCTGGATTATCGCCTTTTGACGTTGAAAGTATGTCAATTAAAGCAGGGCGTTTAATGCTGCTAGAGATTAAAGAATCTATTAAAAATGGTGATTCGTTCGCATTAGAAACAACTCTTTCAGGATTATCTTATTTACGGCATATACAAAAATGGAAGTCATTAGGATATCACATCAGTTTATTTTTTTTAAAATTGCCAAGTCCAGAACATGCAATTTCTCGTGTTGCAGAACGAGTTAAACACGGAGGACATTCAATTCCTGAAGCAGTCATTCGTAGGCGTTTTGCTTCTGGATTATATAATTTTGAAAATTACTATAAATCAGAAGTAGATGAATGGGTTGTTTATGAAAATCATGAAAAAATGCCGATTTTAAAAGCATGTGGAGAACAAGAATGAGAATTACCAGTGATATATCAAAAGTAAAAAGTCAATTTATCCGCGATTCTTTTACAGCTTTAAAACGCGCAGCTTTAGAGGCACGTAAAATTGCTATTCAAACTGATACTGCAATTATAATCATGCAAGAAGGTAAAATTACGCGTGTTACCGCAGATACTTTAAAGCGCACCATGAATGATGATATAAATCTCTTGTTAAATAAGGATATATAAATAATATTTAGTATTAATCTAAAATAGCCATTATTAACTCTCAACAAACCAATCACCTATCACCAATTACAAAGAAGTTGCTAAAAATGAAATTTGAATTATTAAAAACAGAAGGAATGGCGCGCCGTGGGCGTATGACTTTTAATCGAGGACCTGATCATCGGGGAGTTGTAGAAACTCCTATCTTTATGCCTGTTGGCACTATTGCCACGGTTAAAGGGCTTACTCCACAAAACTTACGCGAGGTGCATGCACAAATTATTTTAGGTAATACTTTTCATCTGTGGCTAAGACCTGGGCTTGATGTGATCAAACCGCATGGTGATCTGCATGATTTTATGGCGTGGCATGGGCCTATTTTGACTGATTCTGGCGGATTTCAAGTATTTTCTTTAGCTGCATTACGTAAAATATCTGAAGAAGGGGTTACTTTTCGCTCGCCATTTGATGGACGTAAATGCTTTTTAGATCCTGAAACCTCTATGGAAATTCAGCGCGTTTTAGGTTCAGATATTGTCATGTGCCTTGATGAATGCACGCCATTTCCTGCAACTTATGAGCAAGCGCGAGAATCTATGGAGCTTTCAATGCGCTGGGCTAAACGTTCTAAAACTGAGTTTGAGAAGAATAATCCCAATAGTTTATTTGGAATCATCCAAGGCGGAATGTATGAGGATTTACGCACAAGATCAGTGCATGATTTAGTTGATATTGGCTTTGATGGCTATGCAATAGGTGGGCTTGCGGTTGGTGAACCTATGGCTGAGCGTCATCGCATGTTAGAACATACCACGCCGTTAATGCCTAATGATAAGCCGCGTTATTTAATGGGAGTGGGCAAACCTGAAGATTTAATTGAAGGCGTGGCGCGTGGGGTTGATATGTTTGATTGCGTGATGCCTACGCGTAATGCACGTAATGGGCATTTATTTACTCAATTTGGGGATATTCGGATTCGGAATCAAAAATATCAGTTTGATATAAAGCCGCTAGATGAATCTTGTACTTGCTACACTTGCCAAAATTTCTCGCGTGCTTATTTACGTCATTTGGATAAAACTAAAGAGATTTTGGGAGCACATCTAAATAGTGTCCATAATCTGCATTATTATTTAGAGCTTATGCAAAATATCCGTGATTCTTTAGATCAGGGCTGCTTTGAGGAATTTAAAAAAGAGTTTTATGTAAAACGTAGTTTTTTGGATTGAAATTTTAGCAAGCTCTTCACCAATACAGATCTACCTCATTTGAATGTGGCTAGGCTAAGCATGATGGGGTTGGTGAACGTAAAGAGAAGGTAAATATCTTTATTCAATATTTGTAACTAATAAAGGTATAAAGTTTTCATTACCTGAGCCTGCTTGAATATCGCCTAATTTGGCACATATAACGGCAAATTCAATTAAGGAGTCAAACTCAAAGCTTGTAAAAAGTGATTTAGGATTATTTAACCAAGCAATAAACTCTGAATGTACAGAAGGTTCTTTCACTGCTTCTAACACCTTATTAATATGATCTAATTTAATATCAAATGAAATAGCATACTCAGTAGAATCTTCAAGTTTAGATACCATGGTCGAGATTGTTTCTGCATCTATTCGTGAAAAATGATCAACTCTAATCCCATAAAAATAATGTGCCATATCCTTATTGTCGTGTGAATTTAATAGAAAAACGCCATAATCTGGTTTCATTGTATTTTCGCCTATATATTTAAATTTGTAAGATGTTATTTAATTCTATGATTTTTGATTTTAGCATATATATTGTGAACTAATAATATAAAATTATCTTCAATCTAATAAATCAGGTCGTCTTGTTTGAGTGCGCTCTAAAGCAATTTTAGCGCGCCATTCTTTTATTTTTTGATGATCACCCGAGAGCAAAACTTTAGGGACATCTAGTCCATTGATTGATTCTGGGCGGGTGTAATGAGGATGATCGAGTAATGAATTTGTAAAAGAATCCTCAACTGCGGATAAATTACTATTTAATGCTCCAGGAATTAGCCGCGCAATTGCATCGATTAACACCGCCGCACCAAGCTCACCGCCAGAGAGAACATAATCACCAATTGAGATTTCTTCATCGATCTCATTGATGATTAAACGCTCATCAACACCTTCATAACGCCCACATAATAAAACAAGATGCGTAGCACAAGAAAGTTCTTGCGCAAGTGCTTGATTAAGCACCGATCCTTGTGGGCTTAAATAAATACGCCGCCCGCGCCCATGCTTTGCACTAATATCATCAAGGCAGGCTTTTAAAGGGGCGTATTTCATAACCATGCCAGGACCACCGCCAAAGGGGCGATCATCAACGGTTTTATGGACATCGTCCACATAATCACGTGGATTATAAGTACTCAGCTCAAATAATCCAAGTTTATGCGCCCGCGCGGTAATTCCTGCACTAATTACAGATAATACAAGCTCAGGCAATAAGGTGATTACATCAATTTGTAGTTTCATTTTATAATTTAGGTTTTATTTATTTACGATTTGTTTATGATTTATTGAATTTACAGCATAATTTAAAAATCAGCATCCCAATCTACAATAATTAATTTATTGTGCATATCAACACTAATAATCGCAGCCCCTTTGGTAAATGGCACTAAGCGTTCGCTTATCTCATCATGACAAATAAGCACATCATTCGCACCTGTTTCCATCATCGCTTTCACAATGCCAAAACTAATCCCTTGAGTATTTTGTACCGCCATTCCGATTAAATCGCGCCAGAAAAACTCATCTTCTTGTAATTTTGGGAGCTGTGCTTGGCTTATGGCAAGAGTTGCCCCAATTAATTGCTCCGCAATATTTATATCTGCATAGCCTTCAAAAAGACCAATAATATTTTTAGATTGAACTTTACACTCAATTACTTTAATTAAGCTCCATTCTTTTTTCAATAAAACATAGAGGGATTTATATTGTGTGATTGCATCACGCGGGCGTGTTTCAGAGAAGATTTTTACATAGCCTTTAAGCCCATGAACCCCATTTATTTTACCTAAGATTATTTTATTAGCATCAATATTATTTAATGCTGAAATCTCATTAACGCTTAGATTATCTAAATCATGAGCTGATTTGTTAGCTGATTGATTAGGCATTAGTTACATCCTAGTTATATTGATTATTTTAGGTCTCATATTAAAAAACCACAGTCTTTCATATAAAAGTCTGTGGTTTTTGGAAGATTTTATAAGTCTTTTATTTTTTTTCTGAACGAACTGATTTAACACGATCAGAAGGCTGCGCACCTAATCCAACCCAATGATCATAACGCTCTAAATCTAAACGAACGCGTTCTTCCTGACCTTTAGCGATTGGGTTAAAAAAACCGATACGCTCAATATAACGACCAGTTGCGGCGTTACGGCTATCTGCTACAACGATTTGATAAAATGGGCGTTTTTTTGAACCGCCACGAGCTAAACGAATAGTTACCATGAAATAAATCCTATAATTAAAATCTGATGACTCATTAAATAATGAAAGTCGTAAAGTGGTGCCTAACAGCGAAACCCAAATGCATGAGGAGACACGTCACTGCAAGCGAATATATAAAGCGCGTTATAATACGTGAAAAGGCTAATAATTGAAAGAAATATAAATGTAATTGCGAATGTAATTAAAAATTTTATACCAATTTAAGCTATTCTCAGCAAGGGACTTCTATAAATTAGATTTTTCAAGGTTTGTGATATTATTAAAAGCGCCCAAATAGGTGGGCCCTATAGCTTAAATCCCAAATAAACAGCGTGCATTAAAGCTTGTTTGAGCGGCTATATCTTTAAATGGGATCTCTTTAATAGCTGCGATAGTTTGGCAGACTTGAACTATTGAAGAGGGCGTATTTCTTGTATCTTGGCGTGGATAGATTGGTGAATAATTAAGCTGATCAGGGCTGTCTGATTCTAATAGAATTTTATCTAAAGGAATGTTTTTAACAAGTTGCTGAAGTTTAGTTGAGCGCGGATAGGTTATAGGTCCGCCAAAGCTGCAATAAAATCCAAGCGCAATTACTTGCTCCATTTGAACCATAGAGCCACTAAAGCTATGAATTACACCTTTAAGAGATGGATCTTTGCATTTTTTTATTTCATAAATAATCCTATCTAATGCTTTGCGTGCATGAATAATTAAAGGTAATTTATATTTTTGGGCAAGCTTTAACTGGGCTTTAAATAATAATAATTGCAGCTCTTGCGCCTCAAGATTATGTGCCGCTTCGTTTATAAAAAAATCCAAGCCGCACTCACCAATCGCAACTAAAGATTTTGAGTTAATATTGTGCTCAAGAAACTTATCTAAAGTATCCACATGATCAAGATGATTAAAATCAAGCTGATGCTGATCCATAAAGCAAGGATGCAAGCCAAGGGCATAATATAAACTTGAGTCCAGCTGCGCTAACCTTATGATCTTATCAAAATTAGCAGCGCAAACAGCAGGGATAATAAAAGCGCTCACCCCATTTATTTGGGCTGCTTTTAAAACCTCATCGCGATCATGAGCAAAATCCTCAAAATCAAGATGGCAGTGGCTATCGATTAACATTTAAATTAAAATTGCTAACTTAAATTAAGCTGACTTAATTAAAGTATCAATAGCTTTTAATTTGGTTAATAGTGCTTCCATTTCAGATAATCTAACTGAATTTGGTCCATCAGATAAAGCTTTGCTAGGTTCTGGATGCGTCTCCATAAATAATCCTGCAATACCTACCGCAGTTGCAGCACGCGCAAGCACAGGCACAAATTCGCTTTGTCCACCTGAAGTTGCGCCTTGTCCGCCTGGAAGTTGCACTGAATGGGTTGCATCAAAAACAACAGGGCAGTTTGTTTGTTTCATAATTTCAAGGGAGCGCATATCAGAGACTAAATTATTATATCCAAAGCTAACACCACGCTCGCAGACCATTATTTGATTATTACCTGTACTTTTTGCTTTTTCAACTACATGAATCATATCCCAAGGAGCTAAAAATTGACCTTTTTTGATATTAATCGGCTTCATCGTTTTGGCAACATTCATAATAAAGTTAGTTTGGCGGCACAAAAATGCTGGGGTTTGTAAAATATCAACAACTGCGGCAATTTCATTTAAAGGGCTATCTTCATGGACATCTGTTAGAACTAAGACACCTAATTCTTTTTTAATTTTTTCGAGTATTTTCAAGCCAATTTCAATTCCAGGACCGCGATAGCTATTTGCCGAGCTCCGATTAGCTTTATCAAAAGATGATTTATAAATATATGGAATATTTAATTTTTTGGTGATTTCAAGCATAGTTCCGGCAACATCTAATGCCATTTGCTCTGATTCGATCACGCAAGTGCCTGCAATTAGAAAAAAAGGCTGATCGTTATCTACGCTAAAATTTGCAAGTTTCATACATTTACCCAATAAGTTGTATTTCGTTATATTTCGTTAAATTATATTTCATTAACTGATGAGATTAATGGAATATTAGTTTCTATTTTAATAATTTACAGGTGCAATAGATTCAGTTATCGCTTCAGTTGTTGATTCATTTTTATTTTCGTTTTGATCTAAAACAAAGTTTATTTTAGTATTTTTAACCTTTAAAAATGTCCAATTCCCTAAAATATTTACTTTAGACTGTTCTATAATTTCTATACCAGTACGCCCTATCAACTCATCTAATTTAACTCCAGGTTGAAAACCAAAAATTTTAGTTAATAATGGATTTAATAGATTCTCAAAAAAAGCGATAAATGGATTCTTGCTATAAAAATGGTTAACGATATAAAGCTCGCCATCAGGTTTGCACACCCGCTCCATTTCTGAAATAAGTTTTTCAGGGTTTGGAACAACTGAAGCTACATACAATGCGACTACTTTATCAAATTGATTATCTTCAAAACTCATATCTTCAGCGTTCATTTGCAATAAAGTAACATTGCTCATTTGATTATCAAAAACCCTTTTCTTAGCAAGATTAAGCATATCCTCTGATAGGTCTATCCCCGTAATATGGACATTTTTTGGGTATAAAGGCAGCGCTAAGCCTGTGCCAACTCCAACCTCCAATATTTTATGGTTATCTAAACACGCTAGTTTTTCTATGACTTTTTTGCGCCCAGGATTAATAATTAACCCAAAAGTGAAATCATAAATTCTGGCATAGCGTTTATAAGCATTTTGAAGTGACTCTTGATTTTGCATTTAAGACCTTTGTTTAAATAGTAATAGTAATAGTACTATAAGTAAAAGATTAATGTAAAATATTGGGTAATAGACTAATCTTTTGCATATTTTACAAAGAAAAAATAATTTGTCACGCTTTAATTAAGCACTGTTAATTAAAACGTGATGCAAATCAGCTAAAATGTGAAATTATCTCCCAAAAAGACATGGCGGACATCGCTATTATTTAAGATTGCCTCTGTATTTCCTTCTGCAATCACACGTCCCCCACTTAGAATGTAAGTATTTTTACAGATGCTCAAGGTCTCGCGGACATTATGATCTGTAATTAATATCCCAATCTCACGCTTAGCTAAATCTTTAATAACAGATTGAATATCGGCAACAGATACAGGGTCAACTCCTGCAAAAGGCTCATCTAGCAATAGAAATTTAGGGTTTAATGCAAGTGCGCGTGCAATTTCAACACGGCGGCGTTCCCCCCCAGATAAAGAAATCCCTATAGAATTGGCAATATGGGTGATCTTAAACTCTTCTAAGAGATGATCGGTAAGTTCATGTTGTAATTTTTTAGTTAAATCATGGCGTGTTTGAGCGATAGCTAAAATATTATCGCGTGCACTCATTTTCCTAAAAATACTTGCCTCTTGTGGTAAATAGCCAATTCCCATATGCGCCCGTTGATGCATAGGCATTTTAGTAATATCTGTATCATCTAAATAAATAGAGCCATTATCAGGAGCAATCAAACCTACGACCATATAAAAACTTGTAGTTTTACCTGCGCCATTAGGTCCTAATAAACCGATAATCTCACCACTATTAATACAAAAAGAAACACCAGAGACAACTGTTCTTTTTTTAAATTTTTTAATAAGCTCTTTTACACGCAATTGCATTTTTCGATATCTACTTTTCTATAATTATCCCATACTCTGGAAATATACTATTTTTAACTCGCTGATTTTAGATAGATATTTTTAGATAGCTATTTTCTTAACTCACTATTTGGTTGAATAATCATCTTAACCCGCTCATTCGATCCGCTTTTGGCACGAATAATATCATTATTAGTATCATATGACATGCTATCTCCTGTGATCACATCGCCACCTTGAGTAAATTTAGCATTTTTACTGATTGTGATAATGCCTGTTTTGGCATCGTAGTGGAGAATTTTACCTTCACCATTAACCCATTCTTTATTTACATCTGGGAGGTATTTCATTTTAATAGGTGCTCCTTCAGCTTCGATACGATCTAAGACCTTATCGATCGTATAAATATATCCAATATCAGCATAAACTTCAAGTGAGCCTTGTTTTACCAAAACGTTACCTTTATAAACGCCAATACCTTTAATTTGGTCATAATCTGCACTATCTGAGCTTAATTCCATCGGTAAAGATTTATCCTCTGGCAGAGCTTTAGTTGTATTTAACAAGAACCAACTTATAGCTAGACCGATAATAAAACATGCTTTTAAGAAAGGTTTTAAAAATGACTTTAGAAATATCTTAAGTACTAATTTTAAATCTATAGAATAATTAAGGAGTTTCATAGATGCTCTTTACTTCATTTAATAATGAAAATTGATTTTGATAAGGAAATCCAATCATTCCAATGCCCTTAGTTTGGTGGTGATCCCAAAGAAGCGTTACAAATTGATCTGTTTGAATACGATGCCCATCCTCGGTTATATATAAAATTGATGTGCGTAGATTAGTTGTTTTACCTGTATCTTGATCATGCTTAATTAAATGCACCGCTTCTTTAAGCGTTAGGAGTTCTCTATCGGCACTTAAAAATGCATGTTTGCTCGCTACAGTCCAATCTATTTGCGCAGCGCGTGCATCAATAGAAAAATGGGTAAGAAATGGCTGCTCTATCGTGCTTGGGGTATTTTCTTTGAAATTAGTTAAATGTACGCCATCCAGTGTATATTCGCGCAAACCGTTCTGATCATATTGAGTCATAGTAAAATCACTTGCAAGTAAACTAGGAATATGCGAGCTGTCAATTTGTTCTTCTTTTTCACCATATTGGAGCTTCCACGAGAGAAAGCCTGTTAAAGCAAATAGGCTTAAAAGGCTTAAAACAAAAATATTATTTTTTATTTTCTCAAACATAATCACAATAGCTATTTATTAATAAGACTGGATAGTTTACCAAAAAAATACAGTTTACTTTATAAAAATTCCCACATGCTATTTTAATTGAGTAAAATATCGCGTTATATTTTAAAAATGATAGGTTATTAAGTTTAAATATAGTTTAAGTGACCTTAATTAAATCTTAATCAAACCTTAATTAAGATCACTCAAGATATTGTTGTTATTATTGTAAAAAAGGTATTAAAAATGAGTGCATTAAAGTTAAGAATTTTAGAAGATGTTAAAACTGCAATGAAAGCGCGTGAAGCCATAAAACTTGGAACATTAAGAATGGTAACTGCAGCTCTTAAACAAGTTGAAGTTGATGAAAGACGTGAGTTAAGTGAAGAGGATGTAACTTTGATCATCACTAAACTTGCCAAACAAAGACGTGAGTCTATCGAACAATACAGCCAAGCTAAACGTCAAGATCTTGTTGATGTAGAAGAGGCTGAATTAGTGATTATAAGTGCTTATTTACCTGAGCAATTAACGCCTGCACAGGTTGATGAGATTATTAAAGATGCGATTACACAAAGTGGCGCAGTGGATATGAAAGATATGGGTAAAGTTATGGCTCTCGCTAAACCTAAATTACAATCTAAGACGGATATGGGCAAAGTTAGTGGTCTTATCAAAGCATTATTATCTTAATAACGGTAAGTGAAGATGACGGTAAGTAAAGGACATATTCCCAACGAATTTATCGAACGCCTACTTGCGCGAGTTGATATTGTTGATGTGATTAATGCGCGTGTGCCTTTGAAGAAAAAAGGTAAGGAATATAGTGCTTGCTGCCCATTTCATAATGAAAAAACGCCGTCATTTACCGTAAGTTCAAGTAAACAGTTTTATCACTGCTTTGGTTGCGGTGTTACCGGCAATGTCGTTAAGTTTTTGATGGAGTATGAAAGCTTAGATTTTATTGAAGC
>BHEQ01000055.1 GCA_003864535.1 Gammaproteobacteria bacterium | reverse complement strand
GGATAATTATGGACAATAAAGTAATTTTATCAATCAATGATCTTAATATTTATTATTCCCAAAATAATAAAAAATATCATGCTGTTAAATCAGTTAATCTGCAATTATTAGAAAATCAGACTTTAGGCTTAATTGGGCGTTCAGGTTGTGGTAAATCCTCTATTTTAAAAGTATTAGCAGGTTTATCTCATGACTTTACTGGGCATATTGATGCCGATGGCTTAATCATTAAACCACATCAGAAAATAGATCAATCACGCGCATTATTAATGCAAATGGTCTTTCAAGATCCGTTTGGATCACTTCATCCCAAACACACAATTGACCAAATCCTAAGCGCACCGTTGATTGCACATAACTTTGATCGGCATCATGAGCGCGTTTGCGCTGTTATGGAGCAAGTAGCGTTAGCGAAAACTTTTCGCTTTCGCTTTGCACATCAATTATCAGGTGGACAAAGACAGCGCGTTGCAATCGCCCGCGCCCTTATTCTTAATCCAAAAATTCTGCTTTTAGATGAGCCGACCTCAGCGTTAGATGCATCAGTTCAAGCTGAGATTTTAAATCTACTCCAATCTTTAAAAGAGCAAACACAAATTAGCTATTTACTCGTCACGCATGATTTAGGTGTGATTGCGCATATGTGTGATGATATTGCGGTTATGAATGATGGCGAGATTGTCGATCATTTTCCAATAGATGGCTTAAATAATTTAACAGAGCGGCATCCTTATACTCAAGCTTTACACGCTTAAATATTGCACGCGGTGATTATTACAGCCCAACTTCAAATAATGAGCGATCTAATGTTGGTAAGGACTTGCCGCGCGTATCTAAACTCGGTAAGCAATTTAATAAGCCTTGTGTATAAGGATGTTTTGCGCTGAACAATTGCGTCGCATCAAGTGACTCAACAATTTTCCCTTGATACATAATTAAAACACGGTCGCAATATTTAGCGACCATTTTTAAATCATGACTGATCATTAATAAGCCCATTTTTCGGGTTTTAATTTCTTTATCTAACAAGGATAAAATCTGATCACGCACCATAACATCAAGCGCTGAAGTCGGCTCATCGGCGATTAATAACTCAGGTTTTGGTGCTAACATCATTGCAATCATCACTCGTTGCCCAATACCACCAGATAACTGATGCGCATAACTTTTGGCGATACGCAATGGATCCGTAATTCCAACCTCATCTAATAATCCCATCACATATTCTTTTATGTGTGGCTTTGGAACAATCTTGTGTAAGAGCACGGCTTCACGAATTTGATCAAACACGCTCATCACAGGATTTAAAGAGTATTTGGGATCTTGCATAATCATCGAGATTTTGCGCCCGCGGACATGCTGCCAGCTCGATTGTGTTTGCTTGAGTAGATCTAAACATACTAATTTATCAGTATCGCTCTGATCTGGGCTATAAAAATTAAGAGCTTGTGCTTGTATCAAGCCAGGTTTTTTAATTAAGCCTAAAATAGCACGTGCAGTCATTGATTTGCCAGAACCTGACTCACCAACAATCCCAACCCGCTCGTGCCCCATCGTTAAACTTAAAGATTTCACCACCTCAATCTTTTGCAAGGATTGCGGATTTTCAAAACTTACTGTTAAGTTTTTAATTTCTAGTTGTTTTGTATTTATTTTCATTTTCATACTCATGCTCATATTCATGCTTATAATTTATATTTAATATTTAGGATCTAAGACATCGCGTAAGCCATCACCGAGTAAATTAAATGCTAAAGAGGCTAAGCAAATTGCAATCCCTGGAATTGCACATAACCACCATTGATCAAAAATATAATCGCGCCCACTTGCAATCATCGCTCCCCATTCTGCAAGCGGCGGTTGCGCCCCTAATCCTAAAAATCCTAAGCCTGCCGCCATTAAAATAATCCCTGCCATATCAAAACTCATGCGGACCACAATCGAGGGCATACACATTGGTAAAATATGCGTTCTTAAAATCGTGAAGGTAGATAAACCTTGGGTAATTGCCGCTTGAACATAATCTGAATTTTTAATCGCTTTAGTCTCAGCCCTTGCAATACGCGCATATGCAGGCCATGCGGTAATTGCAATTGCTATCACGGCGTTCATAAGTCCGCCGCCTAAAACAGCGCCTAATGCTAATGCTAAAACTAAACGCGGTAGTGCCATAAAAATATCGGTTAAACGCATACAAATTGATTCAAATATGCCCCCATAAAAGCCTGCTAAAATCCCAATTCCAATGCCAACTGGCGTAGCAAGTAAGGTGACTTCAAGAATGATCAAGAATGTGGGTCTTATCCCAAAAATTAAACGCGATAAAACATCGCGGCCTAATTGATCTGTTCCTAACCAATAATTAGAATTAGGTGCTTGAAGGCGGTGGCTTGCCTCTTGAAGATTAGGATCAAAAGGGGCTAATAAAGGTGCAAATATAGCGACCACTAATAAAATAATAAGCAATAACAAGCCAATATTAAACGAAGGAATTTTAAGTGCTTTTCTAAAAGTTTGATAACGTTGTCCCCATTTTGCCTGTTTAACTGAATGAGGCTGTGGATCATTTAACCATTTACTAATCTTATTGTATTTGTTGACTTTATTAGTAGTGGTATTATTATTATTATTATTATTAATAGTGGTATTAATCTTGTTATCTATCGTATTCATTTTTTATTATCCATTTATGCTTTTAATAATATCGCAAGCCTTGGGGAAATCTGATTTTTATTAATATTTTAATATCACGATCTTTGGCGCGGATCAAGATACTTACATAATAAATCAACTATTGCATTTAACAAAATGAAGACCACGCCAATTAATAAAGTGCCACCAAGTACCGCGGCTAAATCTCCATCAAACAATGCTTTAGTTACATATAAACCGATACCTTGCCAAGAAAAAATAGATTCAGTAAGTACCGCTCCTTCAAGTAGCAGCGCGTAAGAAAGCCCGATCACAGTAATTAAGGATGCTGCAATATTAGGTAAAATATGTTTTATTAAAACGCGTGTGCGACTAGCTCCTTTAATTAAAGCACACAAAACATACTCTTTATTGAGCTCCTCAAGAACTAAGGAGCGGGTCATACGCATAATATATGCCATAGAAAAGAAAGCGAGCAAAGCAACAGGTAAAATTAAGTGGGCGATTGCATTTTTAAACCCTGCATATTCATGATGATATAAGGTATCGATCAGCATAAAATTTGACCAAGGCTCTAAAGTATACAAATAGATGTCGTCAATACGCCCAGGACCTGGAACCCAGCCTAACTTCGCATAAAATACAAATAATCCAACCAATCCTAACCAAAAAATTGGAATAGAATAGCCCAATAATGCAATGCAGCGTAAACATTGATCAATGAGGCTATTTTTTTTAATTGCAGCAAGCATTCCCGCAGGAACACCCAAAACAACACCCCAAAAAATAGAAAGAGTTGCAAGCTCAAGGGTTGCAGGAAAATACGTGGCAAGATCTGTTAAGACCGTGCGCCCTGTTGAGGTTGAGTCCCCTAAATTCCCGAGCATCACTTGCCCTAAAAAATTTAGAAATTGCTGATATAACGGCAGATGCAAACCTAGAGTTTCATAGGCGGCACGATAGGTTTCTATGCTCGCTTTATCCCCGACCATTTTCAAAACAGGATCAACTGGAGATGCTTTAGAAATAATAAAGGTAATCAACATTAAACCAAGTAAAGTCGTGATGACACCGCCTAACCAGATCAGGATCGCGCGCCAATTGATTTTGGTTAAGATCTTATTTAACATATTAGAATTATTCAATTTATTTATCTTGTTTTATTTTGTCACATCATAAAAATAAACCATATCAGGTGTTAAGCCATGAATATAACCCGTGACAGATTTTGCCATTGCAACTTGATTTACTTCCTGAAAACCAATCACAATCGGTGAGCTTTTTTGAAAGTCTTGTTGCAAGGTTTGATACATTTTTGTACGCAGCTCAGGATCTTTTTCCTGCAATGCTTGAGTGGTTAGTTTTGATAACTCAGGAATTAACCAGGCATTGCGCCATGAAGCGGTGCTTTGATATTGATCATCCGCATTATTTACATTGTAAGTAAATGCTTTTGCATTCGCATGTGGATCAAAAAAATCAGGGGCCCAATATAATAAAATTCCCTCATGACGGCGGGCGCGATAACGCGTAATAACCTGACTTGCGGTCGCTGGATTTAATTTAAGTTTAATCCCAGCTTGTGCAAATGAGGCTTGAATAGATTGTGCCATATCCATAAACAGCGCAGAATTAATAACATCCAAAGTTATTTCTAAGTCTTTAATGCCTGCATTTTCAAGAATTTGTTGCGCTTTTTCAGGTTGAAAACTAAATGGCGTCTCAAGTAATGCACCTTGAAATCCAACAGGTAAAAAAGCTTGATGAATCCGCATATTATCATGGGCAATATTTTCTGATATTCCTTTATAATCAATTAAATAACGCGCAGCCTCCCAAAATGCAGGATTTTGTAAGGCGGGCATTTTTTGATTAAATGCAATGAAATGTATCGCAGATTGTGGATAAACTTCTACTTTTAAAGCAGGATTTTTCTTAATCGCGGCAATTTGATCTGAGCCTAAATTACGCGCAATATCAATATCACCTGACTCAAGAATTAAACGTTGCGCCGATGGTTCTGGAATATTTTTAATCAACACTTTAGCTAATTTAGGCGCAGGCATTGCATGTGGATTAGCTTGCAAAAATACCGCCTCTTTAGGCTTAAAAATACTTAATTTATATGGTCCTGATCCTGCTGATTTCTGATTTAAGTAGGCATTCCCATAATCGTCATTCTTTGCCTGCTTACGCACAACTTTTTCATCCACAACTGAGGTTGCGCGTGCTGCAAGTACGTTAAGCGCAAATGCAACTCCGACATCAGCGTTAATCTGGATGCTCAAATGTGAGTCATCAACCTTCTTAACCATTTGTTCTATATTATCTTTATCCCAACCTAATTGCGCTAAAATATAAGCAGGTGCTTTATTTAGCATAAGCAAGCGTTTAAAAGAAAAAATAATATCTTCAGGGCGCAAAAGGTTGCCACTTTCAAATTTTATATTTGGGTTTAGGGTGAATATAATTGTTTTACTATCCGCACTAACCTCCCATTTGCTCGCAATATCTGGCATAACATGCGTTGGATCTTCATGATTATACTGCACTAAACCTTGATAGATATTTTTGACTATTTCACCACTTGAAAACTCATAGGCCTCAGCTGGATCAAGCGCAACAATATCTTCAATATTTTTGCCTATCACCAAAGTATCTTTCGGTGTCAGTGCTAAGGCTGGTACTGATATCAATACTGATACGGATAAGCTCAGAATAAATGCAAGTCCACAGCGTACAAACCTGTGCTTTAAAGATTTTCTAGGCGTTATTGCCACGGTCATATTTAACATGTGATGATTCCTCTTTTGTTGATTATCATGGGCACATTTATTTGTGCTTTTTAGCTGATACCATATTATTATTTACATTATTATTCATATGAATTTAAGCATATTAATTATTTTAGGGAGCAATGTTTGCATTTTAACAACATCTTCTGCTTGATAAACACCTTCGGCATCTAAAATATTAACCGTCCCTACAACTTTATTATCAATGCTAATTGGCATATTAATAACAGAGCCTAAACCAAGACTTTTAATTGTTTCAAGATCAGGGAAAAAAGGTAGCATCTCTTGAGCTGTGCTCGCTAAATATGTTTTACCCTGACCAATCACTTGGTCTGTCCACGCATCATTTAAAATCGGTTTAATGCCTGTGATTGGATAAACTTCAGCATTATTTGTGTAAACTCTCTCAACTTGTGTTCCATCATTGATAATGATAGAAAATGTAATGAGCTTGTATCCAACAATTTGTTTTATTTCTAAGGCTAATTCCTCAAAAACCGCTAAATTTGAAGAAGTTTTCATATGATATCTCTCATTGATTGCGAAAAATGAATCGAGAGTAAGGTGTTTTAAAATGGCTGTCAAGGACACATCTATAAATTGCTTTTTCTGCGTTACGCGCTTTTAATAAAATCACAAGCCCTGAAAAATCTAATTAATAGAAGTCCCATCAAGTAAGAACTTTTTTGTGAGACCAAATATTTTTGATTAATAAGACTAATAACTAGATGCAATATGAATCAGTTTGGCATAATACACATCTCGCATTGTACTAATGAAAATTATTGGAATTTATACTCTCTCTTATGAAAAAAAAAAATAAAGTCACTATGACCGACATTGCTCAGAATGCTGGTGTCTCTCAAGCAACTGTTTCGCTGGTTTTAAATCAATCTAAAAATATTAGATTAAGCGATGATACGCGCAGGCGTGTTCTTGATTCAGCAATTAATCTAGGTTATAGCAAACTACCCACTCATCATTATCCTGATTCCAAAGGGCATATTGCGCTATTAATTAATTCGTTACCTGTTTATGATCCTTTTGTTTGTGCACTTCAAGAAGCACAGGAAGCGGCGTGGTCAAATGATATATTACTTACAATTTATGATTATATTGATGACGTTGAGTTGATAAAGCGAATTATTTATGAACTTAATCAAAGCTCCTGCCAAGGGATTATCGTGGCATCTTGTATCACGAGAGTTTTTGACTTTAAACCGTTCTCTAAAGCACTTGCTCCTGTTGTTTTGCTCAATAATTATGACCCTGCTTTTCCCCGATTACCTGTTTTTTTACCCGATGATCGAGGTAATGCCTATCAAGTTACACAGCATTTAATCGAACAAGGCGCACAAAGAATTGCACTTATTACGGGGGAGAGTTGGATGGAAGCTAGTATTGAACGCCTAGGTGGCTATACCGATGCTTTAAACTATGTTGGGCGAATGATTGATCCTGAGCTAATTATTTCTGCAAATTGGTCAATTGAACAAGCCTACACAGCAACGCTCAAGCTCATAAACTTAAAATCGCCACCTGATGCGATTTTTTGTTGTAGCGATTGGATGGTTATTGGTTGCTATCAAGCCCTTGCTCAATCTGGAGTTAATGTGCCTCTGGATATTTTAGTCGCAGGTTACGATGATTTTAAAATTTCTAAGCAACTAACGCCTAAGTTAAGTAGCATTAAGCTACCTTATGCCGAGCTTGGGAAAATGGCGGTTGAATATTTATGCAAAAAAGAGAATACCGCCACTCAAGTTCGTATGGCAGGAAAGCTTAAAATAAGAGATTCAACGACAATAAATCCAAGTATAAGAAATTAAAAATACTCGGATTTATAGCATAATAACACAGAAATTTTTTCTAATTTAATGGCTAATATCCTGTTTACGTTGTTTTAATATTTCTAATACTTCAGCATGCTTATCTTCAGTAAAATCAAAAAACCAGATAAAGCCAATACGAATTAAAGAACCAATCGCGGGCAATAAACTCACAGCAAAGAATAAGCCACGTAATACTCCCTCATCTTGTACCTCTGCTTGAGGAACGTAGTGAATCAGTGTTAGAAAAATACCTACTAGCGCACCGCCAACAGCTACAGCCATTTTCCCCGTAAAAGTTTGCCCAGAAAAAGTAATTGCTGCACAGCGTTTGTGTGTTTTAAATTCTGCATACTCAATGGTGTCAACAATCATTGCAGAGGTTAAAACATTACTCATCGTGACAAATAACGCGCTCATTCCAAGCAATCCAAACATTAACCAGAGGCTGTCGTAACCGCTAAACCATAAAATAACGCGGACAATACAATCTAATAAGCACAGCACAATAAACAAACTGCGTTTTCTAAAATAGTTTGTCAATACTGGTGTGATGAAACATAGCATTGCTGCGCCAAACCCGATCATACCAATAGTGACTTGCAACCCAGCATTACCTAAATTATATGTGAAAAAATAAATATAAATTCCTGCGGCGATATTGTGTAAGCATGTAAAAAAGAAAGCACCTAAGATAAGAAAAAGCGGTCGATTATGCCGAATATTATTCATAGTATCTCTGAGTGTGATTTTATCTTCACTTGGTACAACACGCTCTTTTATCTGTAAAAAACCATTTATCATAAGGGGGAGACCTAGTAAAGTGAGCGTAATCGTTGCATAAAGATAACCTTTATCATTAGGTGAATAAACTGCAAAAAAAGTGGTCAACTTAGGAAATATAATAGATGCACCTGAAATCCCAGCATTAACCCCTAACATCGCACAGGTAACAGCTTTAGCACGTTCTTTAGGTTCTGAGCTCATCACGGACGAGATCGCCCAAAAAGGGATATCAGAAATAGAATATAACGTCCCCCAAAAAATATACGTTGCACCAGCATAAATTATTTTAGTAGTCATACTTGCTTCGATATTATAAAAAGAAGCAATTGTTACCAAAGTGATTAAAAAAGGGGTAAATAATAGGTAATGCCTAAATTTACCAAATCGTGATCGAACGGTGTCCATAATTCCAGCAATAATTGGATCATTTACAGCATCCCATACACGTGCAATTAAAAAAATAGTACTCGCTGTTACGGCTGATATTCCCATTACATCGGTATAAAAGTAATTAATAAATGCTCCAAATAATCCAAATCCGAAACATTGCCCAAGCCCGTATCCAAAATAGGATACTAATTCGCGTGAGGGAATTTTCATTGTTTTTGACATAGCAACCTCTTCATTTTATGATTTATCAATAATTCTTTAAAATATTATTATTTCAATTTAGTTAATTTCTTAACAAGCTCTATTTCTTCTTGATTAAATGGAATACCGTGTTCATCTAGCACATCATGAAACCAAAGGTGTGCATAATTTTGACGCTTCATGATCACGGGCCACGGAAGGTGCGTTTGTGTTTTTCCTTTTACAAATCCCCACTGATAACATGCGACATTTAAAGCATTAAATACAGGTAACTGCTCAGTTATAGTGCTTCCAATATGCCGTGCTAGCCATTCTGTACATAACACTGGACGCTGATGTTTTTGTAAGACTTTAATTATTTGTAAGACTTTAGGCGTTGCCGCATATGCATGAAAACTAATGACATCTGAGAGCTCAATAGCTGCAATATCAATTGGATGATTAAAGAATAAATCGGTCGTTTGATCTTCTAAAGGCAAATGCCATGCGCCGACGGTAAGTGGTTGGCTTGGGTTGACTTGACGCGCCCAAGTAAAAGAGAGCTTCATCAGTTCTAATGCGTGTATTTCTAAGATCTTATCAAATTGCGTCTCTTCAAGACCAACAAAGATGCCGCAATTACCAGGTTCATTATAAAGATCCCATAATAAAATACGCGTGTCATCACGAAAAGAGCTAATTATATCCGTAGTATAACGCTCTAATTCTAACCAAAAATCAGTATTAATAACTTTTTGGCGACCTGGGCTTGCTGCAGCTTGACTATTGTGCTGCCCAGCAATGGGTGCTTTTTGTTGCCCTAGGTAAGGCTCATCACCAGAAAATCCACAGTCATCAAATAGTGTCAACATCACTTTGATAGCATTCTCTGCTGCAATAGCTAGAAATTGATCTATTCTTGATATTAACCCGTCTCGATCATCTTGCCAGACAATAAAGGGAAGATTAATTCGTAGTGTATTATAACCAATATCCTGAGCCCACTTAAGCTCCTGATGAATTGTTTTAGCATCAAATGTTTGTGCCTGCCAAATATCAGTCCAATTAACCGCTGTTCGCGGTAAATAGTTGAAGCCACAGCGCCAGCCTTGTTCTGCATACCATGCATTAGCACGTTCTTTTGACCATGGCAAGATCACCATCTGAGTGATTTGTTTTGAGATAGACATAAATAACTCCTATTTACACTGAGATATCGGAATAAGCTAATAATAAAAGATAATATTATTAGCAATTGATCATAATATTTATAAATAATATGCCGCATGGTCATCTAAAATAATAGAATTATGCTGTAAGAGGGCATAAATACTTATTTTTTGTAGTGTTCATGTAGCTAATAATATTAGCAATAATTATTTAACATAGCAAGCAGCATCTGATTTTAAATAGGCAAAGTCACTAACTTTTTAGTAACGACTCAGTAGACGATTTAAAAATAAATC
>BHEQ01000054.1 GCA_003864535.1 Gammaproteobacteria bacterium | reverse complement strand
GAATAGCTGATTCAGGCCAGACAATCAGGCTACTTTCAGCGACTATAGTATTTGTCATCTCAACATAAGTTTCTATATTTTTAGTATAAAAATCATTATCAAACTTCATCGTTTGGGGGATATTTGCTTGTACCGCGCTAACCTTATGCCCATCAGGACTTATGCTTATAGGAGTGCCAACAAACTGCGCTGCCCACATCAAAAAGGCTAAGCTAAACCCTAATATCATGCTGGGTTGATAGCTTATATATGCAAAATTATTATTTGTATTTTTATTTACAT
The DNA here is from genome assembly GCA_003864535.1 of Gammaproteobacteria bacterium. Taxonomy (GTDB): domain Bacteria; phylum Pseudomonadota; class Gammaproteobacteria; order Cardiobacteriales; family Wohlfahrtiimonadaceae; genus BHEQ01. The sequence continues at coordinate 10,035 of BHEQ01000054.1, read as the reverse complement.
CACTATTTGTATTTTTATTAGCAACTTGAGCACTTAAAGTTTTCGCATAATTTAGCGTAGCTAAGCTTATTAAGCTTGCAAGCCAAATAACCCAAACACTCCCAAGCAATGCTCCCATTTTTGGAATAATTAACGCGGCAAAAGGGCTATCAACTAAGGAATATCCTAAGGCTAACCACGGAAAGCCCGTAAATAAATGCGCCCGTGCATATTCCATTAAAACCCAAAGTAACGGTAAAATAATCCCTATTTTAAATGTTAGCGGTGCTTTAATTTTGGAAAATAAAAATCCGATTAAAGCATAATATATTGCCAAAATCATGGCGAGAAGCAATGCTCCAAGTGAGGCTAAAATAATACCAGAACCACCAAATTGATCCAAACTTATGCTCACCCACCATAAACCTAAGCTAAAATTGCCCAAACCAAAACTAAAACCGCTTAAAAATGGATGTTTGGATTTATACAGCAAGAGTATCCACAGTGCTAAAATAAGCGGCAATAAACCCCAATAAGAAAATGGCGCAAAACCTAAGGGCATGGCTAATCCTAAACATGCATTCTTAAGAAAAACATAGCGTTTCTTATCACTAAGCACAATATAAGAGATTAGATTAAATAGTGTTTTAAGTAAATTATTAAATGGATTCATGGGCACTTTTTAGCATTTCTTGAGCGTGGGTAAAGGTTGCATCGGTTAACTTCATACCACCTAACATACGCGCAATCTCATTAATTTTATCTTGCCCATTTAAAAGATGAATTTGCGTTTGTGTATTATTTTTAGATTTATGTTTCGCTGCAACATAATGTTGATGCCCAAAACAAGCTACTTGAGCTAAATGAGTTACACAAAAAACTTGGCGACCCACACTTAACATTTGTAAATGCTGCCCTATCATCTCAGCTACCGCGCCGCCAACGCCTGTATCAACCTCATCAAAAATCAAGGTAGGTAATGCTGATTGCATGCTTAAAATAACGGCAATCGCTAAGCTAATTCTGGCAAGCTCGCCACCAGAGGCTACTTTACCTAGAGGTTGGAGAGGCTGACCTGGATTTGCGGATACATAAAAATCTATGCTTTGCGCCCCAAAAGGATGAAAATCAGATTGCTCTATTAATAAAATTTCAAACTTACCCCCTTCCATAGCAAGCCCCTGCATTGCGGCGGTGATTGCTAGATTAAGTTTTTTAACGCACTTTTGGCGTTTTTGGGTAATTACCTGCGCACTTTTAAGCCATTTATCTTTAAGGACTAAACAAGTATTTTCAAGCAGTTCTAGTTGTTCATCTGAAACAAAACGCCCTTCTAATTCTTCCTGAAGTTTTTGCTGCTTCTCATATAAATCTTCAGGAGCAACACGATGTTTATTGGCAAGATCACTTAAAGAGCGCATTCTTGCTTCAAGAGTCGCTAGGCGTTCTGGATCTAAATCCGCACCTTCTGCCTTATTATTTAGATCACTTTGAGCCTCGGTACATAAGATTAAGGCATTATCTATCATCCCAATAATATCAGCTAAGCTTGCGTCTTTTTTAGAAGAGCTTTGGAGTTTACTTAAAAGACGTGATAATAATGCGCTAATTCCATGCTCATCATCATTTAATAAAAGCGCACATTCTTGATATAGGGATAAACGCGATTCAACCTTATTTAATTGATCATACTCACACGATATCTGTTCCCATTCGTTAGAGTTTGGCTTTAATTGTTCAAATTCAGCTAGTTGAAAGCGCAAAAATTCAGATTTTTCCGTATTATCTAAACTTTGTGATTTAAGTGTATGTATTTTTGTTTGGATTTGATCTATCTCGCGGGCTATTTTGCCTAAATCTTTAACTAAATCAGTACTTAATGCAAACTGATCGAGTAGAATTCGCTGTTGATCTTTTTTTACTAGGGATTGATGCGCATGTTGCCCATGAATATCGAGCAATAATTCGCCTAATTCTTTGACAGATTGTAAAGGCTGGGCTCTGCCATTGATAAAAGTGCGGGTGCGCCCAGTGTTTGAGATAACCCGCCGAATAAAGCACAGATTATCTTCATTTAAAATTGATTGCTCCGCAAGCCATGCTTGTGCATTTGGGATCTTGCTAATATCAAAGTTAGCACTAATCTCACATTGCTCTGCGCCGTGGCGAATGCAAGTTGCATCCGCTTTGCCGCCTAAAACAATTGAAAGTGCATCCACCGTAATTGATTTACCCGCTCCTGTTTCGCCACTAATAACAGAAAGTCCTTGTTTAAATTCAAGATTAAGCTCATCAATAATTGCAAAATTGTGGATGGTGAGATCAGTTAACATATGTTACCTAGATAGAGGGGCTTATATAAATTAGATTTTTCAAGGCTTGCGATATTATTGAAAGCGCAGTTTACTTAGGTAAATGAGCATTTTAATAATATCTTGTAACACAGAAAAAGCAATTAATAGATGTGCCCATAATTTATATTTAATTAAGCTAACACTGCCAAAACAGCATCATAATCAGGCTCAGAACTAATATCTGCAACTAATTGCGCATGGATAACTTTATTGTGTTCATCTAAAACGATAACGGCGCGAGTGGTGATCCCTTTTAAAGGACCATCTGTAATAAGTACGCGATAATCACGGGCAAAATCACGATTACGCATCATCGATAATGGGATTACGTTATCTAAATTCTCAGCTTTACAAAAACGATTTTGGGCAAAGGGAAGATCGGCTGAAATTACTAAAATAACAGTATTGGCATAGGCGCTTGCACGTTTATTAAATTCACGTGTTGAGACCTGACACGTTGCGGTATCTAAGCTTGGCACAATATTTAAAATCTTGCGTTTACCTTCATAATCAGATAATTGAACATCATCTAAAGAGGCATTAGCTAATCTAAAATCAGGAGCTTTACTGCCTAATGTTATAAAATCACCATAAATAGTAATACGATTATTTTTAAAAGTTACAATTGACATAATATATCCTCAGTTTGTTGGAAATTTGTTGAAAATTTGTTTGAAGTTTGAAATTTGAAATTTATTGTAAATAGTTTAATGAAAATTAAGGAACATATTATAGCGCAGGTAAAGCTATATTTATAGTCTGTATCTCTTGCTCTATTTGTGGTGGCGTATCTAACATAATCCATGCAATTAATATTGTAACTAAGATTAATAGAATTAATTTAACAGGGTATTTTGATTTTCTTTTACCATACATAATTTATAGAAGCTCCCTTTATAAATGATATTTCAAATGATGTTTTAAATGATTAATTTAATTAAGCCAGTTTGTTTGAGGCGCAATCTCTGCTTGCGTGTGAATAATTTCTTGGATATTGGACTGATCTGGAGCATTGTTTAACTTTAAGTTTTTAAAATCAAATAATTGAAAATCAGCTAATTGGGATGGCTTAATTTGGGTTAACGCGCGAAAGATATTTTCTGTACGTCCAGGATATTGTTTTTCCCAAACGGCGAGCATTTGCTTAACCTCTTGGCGTTGCAATCCATCTTGAGAACCGCACAAATTACACGGGATAATTGGAAATTCATAAAATTCTGCATATTTAATGAGATCTTTCTCAGCGCAATATGCTAAAGGACGAATTATCATATTTTCCCCAGTATCACTTAATAATTTAGGCGGCATCGCTTTTAGTGTTGATCCAAAAAACATATTCATAAATAAAGTTTCAACAATATCATCCCGATGATGTCCTAAGGCAATTTTAGTAAAACCATTCTCTTTGGCAAACTGATATAAAATTCCACGGCGCATTCTAGAACATAAGCTGCAAGTTGTTTTACCTTCAGGCACAAGTTTTTTGACAACGCTATATGTGTCTTGATTTAAAATATGATAATCAATACCGCGTTCTTTAAAATAATTTGGCAAAATATCTTCAGGAAAACCAGGCTGTTTTTGATCAAGATTAACCGCAACTAATTCAAAAGAAACAGGGGCTTTTTTCTGTAATTTTAATAAAATATCGAGCATGGCATAAGAATCCTTACCGCCTGATAAACACACCATTACTTTGTCGTGCGCCTCTATCATCTGATAATCCATAATGGCTTTACCGACCAAATGGCGCAGGCGTTTATCTAATTTATTTTGTGAAACAGACACATTGATTCCTTATTATGGGGACTTCTATAAATTAGATTTTTCAAGACTTGCGATGATATTATTAGAAGCGCAGTTTACTTAGGTAAATGAGCATTTTAATAATATCGTGTCAGCTGAAAAATCACACATAGATGTGCCCTTATATTCAAAAAAGAGATAGTTTATAATCAGCCAGGAGGCCAGCTAAGTTTTCTTCCTGCTAAAACATGCAAATGGATATGATACACTGCCTGTCCGCCGTCTGCATTACAATTAAAAACGGTACGATAACCCGCTTCATCAAAGCCCATTTGTTTGGCTAATAATTTGGCGGTTAAAAACAGCTGCCCAACTAATGCGGCATCTTCGATCTGGAGATCATTGAGTGTTGCAATTTGTTTTTTAGGAATGATTAATATATGAATTGGGGCTTGAGGCTCTATATCATTAAAAGCTAAGACCTGATCATCTTCATAAACAATAGTCGCTGGAATTTCTTTATTAATAATTTTGGTAAAAATAGTACTCATAATCTATCTCCTAATAATTTGCTATAGGTTCTGCCGCGCATTAAAAGCGTGAAATAAAGTACCACCATCAAGGTTTTCTATACTACTCCCAACAGGCACACCATGAGCGATGCGGCTTATTTTTAAATCCTTAAGATCATGCATAATCTCTTGGATATAAAAAGCAGTAGCATTGCCCTCAACAGTTGGATTAGTCGCTAAAATCAGCTCTTTAACCTCAGCAGCTAAAATTTGCTGCCTAAGTTGATCCAAACCAAGCTCATCAGGCCCTAGTCCATCTAATGGGGATAAATAGCCATGGAGGATATAATAATAGCCGTTAAAAATATTAAGCTGTTCCAAAGCATGGAAGTCAGCGGTATGCTCAACAACGCAAAGGCGCGTTTTATCGCGGCTAGTATCTGCACAAATCTCACATATCACTTGATCAGTAAGAGTTCTACATAAAGTGCAATGGCGCATATTTTCTAGGTTTATACGCAATTGCTCAATTAGATTTTTAGCACCTTTTGGGTTTTTCTCTAATAAGTAAAATGCCATCCGTGTTGCGGATTTCTGCCCGATAGATGGTAGGATTTTTAAAGATTCAATTAATGCAATGAATTGTTTTGGATACATAAAATATTAAAAACCAGGTAATTTCATGCCACCAGGAAGTTCAATACCGCCAGTAACATCAAGCATTTTACCTTGAGCTGCGCGTTCAACTTTAGCTAGAGCATCATTAAAAGCTGCACCAATTAAATCTTCTAGCATTTCTTTATCATCGCCCATCAGACTATCATCAAGCCTAACCGTTTTAACAACATGCCGACATGACATTTCAATTTTAACCATTCCGCCACCAGCCTCGCCCGTGACAAATATTTGCGCTAATGCTTCTTGAGCTTTCGCCATATCCCCTTGCATTTTTTGTGCTTTTTTCATCATTTGCCCAATTCCGCCTTTAAACATGATTTGCTCCTTAAAATTTAAAAATAAAGTTCATTATACAGCAATTGCTGTAAGCTAAGAAAGTGTAAGTTGTATTTTTATTAAGATAATAGGATTAAAATCAAAATACAAAACCGCGATGGATCGCAACAATACCTGCGCTTAGGTTATGATAATCAACCTCATCAAAACAAGCTTCCAACATTAAAGATTTTAATGATTCTTGATCAGGATGCATACGGATAGATTCCGCTAAATAACGATAACTATCTTCATCTTTGGCAATAAGCTTGCCCATTAAGGGTAGAAGTTTAAATGAGTAGGCATCATAAATTTTAGTCATTAGTTCATTTGTAGGTTTAGAGAACTCTAAAATTAAAAGCCGCCCACCTGGTTTTAAAACACGTTGCATTTCTTTTAAAGCTTTTAATTTATCCGTGACATTACGCAGTCCAAAGCCGATGGTTACTAAGTCTAAAGATTTATCAGGAAAAGGAATCTCTTCAGCATTAATAATTTTAAAATCAACATTAGCGATAATGCCTTTGTTTAAAAGGCGTTTTTTGCCCTCAGCTAACATAGATGGATTAATATCAGATAGCGTAACTTTACCGTTAGCTCCGACAATACGGCTCATTTTAATACTTAAATCACCAGTTCCTCCTGCTAAATCAAGCACTTGATCACCTTTTTTGATGCCTGATAATTGAATTGCAGCGTGTTTCCAAAATCTATGTATGCCTAAACTCATCACGTCATTCATGATGTCGTATTTTTGCGCAACTGAATGGAACACTTCCGCAACTTTCTCTTGTTTTTTTGATTTATCAATAGTTTGATAGCCAAAATGAGTTGTTTCTGAGGATGATTCTAAGATGATTCTTGAGCTGTTTCTGGAGATATTTCTGGTGCAGGAGTGTTATGTGTAACTTGAATTTTTATCGCGTCATTCATGGTAACTTCCAAATAATTTAGATTATGATTATTAGATTATAGTTTTGCATCATAGCAATTTTTAAGTAAAGCTAACAGCACTTGATAAAAGTGCGTGCAAATATATTTTCAAGAAAATCACAAGAGTTGGTACAAGAGTGAGTACACAAGGTCGATCCTTCATGAAATTTAAACTCCAAGAATAAAGTCTGGGGTGATTTGGGACTCATGAATAAATAAAGTTGCATCTTGCCCACGTAAAAAGCCCCAATCAGTCATAAGCGCTGTTTTCATACCCGCGCCATTCCCTCCTAAAATATCGGTATGGAGGGTATCGCCAACCATTAAAATGCGTTGTTTATCAGGCATAGGCTTTTGTTGTGCGGCTAATACTTTAGCCATTTTATCTAAAGCGTGCGCATATATATTTGGAAAAGGTTTGCCAAAGCGGGTAAGTTCCACTCCATCAATTGCTTCTAGAAGAAGTGCATAAAACCCAGGTTCAGTGGAAAGACCATCTTCCAGAGGTGCACAAATATCTGGATTACCAATGAGCACGGGGCGCGGATTCTTCATTAATGATTCAGCTAAAGCCGCTTGACGCTTATTATTCCATGCATATGAGCCTAAAAATAAAAAACCATCAACCTTATCAAAATCCTGATCATTATCAAGGTAAATTGCTGATGCTGGGAGCATATCAAGTTGGGAATTAGGCATTACGATTGCACCCCAAAGCCCATTTTTGCGTGTAATAGGATGATCTTTCAAGCATATTTCAAGCGCATCTCGTGAGGAGATCACATACTCTGGATCAATATTATAACCAAGGCTTGGATATTTTTTTGCAATCACCACACTTGCCCGCGAGCCACCATTTGTGAGCACAAAAATATGTTTGCCCATATCTTTTAGGGTATTAATAATTCTAGGCATATCCGCGATAACAGATTCACCAACATTAAGTACGCCAAATCCATCTAATAAAAGAGCATCAAATTCATCTTTAATTGCTAATAAATCAGGGAATTTTTGGGGTGTTTTGCTAAGATTAAGATAAGTGTCACCAAACACATCTGAAGGTGAATAATGCGCTTGATAAATGTTCCAAGCGGTTTTAAAGTCCATGATATCCTTTTGTTTCTAGCTTAAGCTTAAATCAAGCTTAAATATTGTGACGGCTTATATGTATAATAGCGATCTTACTGTCCATAAAATTGGGCAATCACGAATTTTAAAGCCACGGAAGTGGTAGTGACAAGTATACATAAAATGTATTTATAAGTTGAAAAATTAAGGTATTTGATGATGAAAAATAAGAATAAAAAGCGTGAGATTTTTGTAACGAACGCATTGCCGTATGCAAATGGAGATATTCATTTGGGGCACTTAGTTGGCTATATTCAGGCAGATATTTGGGTTAGATTCCAGCGCTTAATGGATAATACAGTTCATTATGTATGTGCAGATGATACTCATGGCACTCCAATTATGCTTAAAGCACAATCTTTAGGGATCACACCTGAAGAGTTAATTGCTGATGCGCATACACGTCATGTTGATGATTTTAATGGATTTAATGTTGATTTTGATAATTATTATTCAACTCATTCTGAAGAGAATCGTATTTTTGCGGAGAAAATTTATTTAAATTTAGTTGCAGCAAATTTGATAGAAACGCGGGTGATTGAGCAGTTTTTTGATGAAGAGCGGCAGATGTTTTTGCCAGATCGTTTTATTAAAGGTGAGTGTCCTAAGTGTCATGCTCAAGATCAATATGGGGATAATTGTGAAGCTTGCGGAGCTGCATATCAACCAACTGATTTAATTAATCCTTTTTCTGTAGTTTCAGGCAAAAAACCTGTTATGAAAGATTCTGAGCATTTCTTTTTTAAATTATCTGATCCTCGTTGTGTAAGTTTTTTAAGGGTTTTTCTTGCAAATTCAGCGCGTTTACAAACAGAAGCTGCGAATAAAATGAAAGAATGGATTGGAGCTGAGGGTGATCATCAGCTTTCTGATTGGGATATTTCTCGGGATGCGCCTTATTTTGGCTTTCCGATTCCAAATACACAAAATAAATATTTTTATGTCTGGCTTGATGCGCCAATAGGTTACTTTGCATCCTTGCAAAATCTTAGCGAACGCTGTGCAAAAAATTCGGATCAAAATACGCATATTGATCTAGAACGTTTTATTAATGCAAAAAAAGCCAAAGATGCGAATACGGAAATGGTGCATTTTATTGGCAAGGATATTTTGTATTTCCACACCTTATTTTGGCCGGCTATGCTTGAGTTTTCAGGCTATCGTGTCCCGAGTATGTACGCGGTAAATGGCTTTTTAACTGTAGATGGCGCGAAAATGAGCAAATCTCGCGGCACATTTATTACCGCGCGCTCCTATCTTGAACAAGGGCTTAATCCTGAATGGTTGCGTTATTATTTTGCAGCTAAAGCATCTGGAGCGATAGAAGATGTTGATTTAAATTTTGATGATTTTATCTCACGCATCAACTCTGATTTAATTGGCAAATTTGTGAATATTGCCGCGCGTGCAAGTGGATTTATCAGTAAGAAATTTGCCAATAAATTAGGCTTGATCACAAGTGGTATCATAAGTAATACCACAAGTAATCAAGCAACTGAAAATCTGGATCAAGATTTGAAAAATCAAAATTTAGGCGTAAATTTAATCGAACAGCTCAAAAATGCCAAAATAAAGATAATAAAATTATATGATGCGCGTAATTTTGCCGCGGTAGCACGTGAGGTTGCCACTTTATGTGATCTAGTTAATGCTGATGTCGATCGCACAAAACCGTGGGAATTAGCTAAAGATCCACAAAATGATGAATACTTGCTTAATTTATGTAGTATTTATTTAGAAGCATTTAGATTATTAACTTTGTATTTAAAACCTATTTTACCTAAAGTGGCTATCGCGGTTGAAACTTATTTAAATATCGCTCCCTTAGATTTTTGCGCTGGTGATATAAGCTTAAATCAAGGGCATATTATTAATAATTATCAACATCTAATGAAGAGAATAGAGATGTTGCATATCGAAAAATTAATTAGCGCAAATAGTATTAACTTATTAGCTACTGATAAAAAAGAAAATAAGACAGAAGATAAGCCAGAAAATAAAAAAGCAGATAAAAAAATAGATAAAAATGGGAATAATAATCTTGAAGTAAAAGATATCAATCTAGATAAATCAGATAAAAAATTAATCAATATAGATCAATTTTCTGAAATAGATTTACGCTTAGGCCTAGTACTTGAATGCAAAGAAGTTGTAGGATCAGATAAATTACTCCAATTTACACTAGATTTAGGCGAAGATAGACCGCGGAATATTTTTTCAGGAATCAAAGAATTTTATCCACAGCGAGATGCATTGGTTGGAACTTATGTGATCGTTGTCGCTAATTTAGCACCGCGCAAGATGCGTTTTGGGACTAGTGAGGGTATGATTTTATCTGCTGCAACAATGTTTGATTCAGAAAATGAATTAAAACTCTTAACAATTGAGGG
>BHEQ01000053.1 GCA_003864535.1 Gammaproteobacteria bacterium | reverse complement strand
GCAGCGTACTGCACCTTCTCCACTTGGAGAGACCATATCATAGCCATCAGATGTTGCGCCATAACCAATTATTTCGGCGTAAATTTTAGCACCGCGAGCCAATGCATGCTCAAGCTCTTCAAGCACAACCATGCCGCCGCCGCCTGCAATAACAAAGCCATCCCGATCCTTATCATAAGCGCGTGAGGCACAATCTGGCTTATCATTATATTTAGAAGAAAGTGCGCCCATAGCGTCAAATAAAGCACTCATATATGGGTGCAGCTCTTCAGCTCCTCCAGCAAAGATAATATCTTGCTTGCCCAATTGGATTAACTCAGAGGCATTCCCAATGCAATGGGCAGAGGTTGAACACGCGGAGCTAATTGAATAATTAACCCCTTTAATTTTATAAAAAGTTGCTAAACAAGCAGATATGGTTGATCCCATTGTTTTAGTGACCCGATAAGGACCAATGCGTTTAGTTGCACCATTTTTACGTAGAATATCAATAGCTTCAACTTGATTGAAGGTTGATGCACCGCCTGATCCTGCAATAATGCCCGTGCGCTCATTAGAGACAAGCTCACTGGTAAGTTTTGCATCATCAATTGCTTGTCCCATAGCTAAATAGGCATAAGCTGCGGCATCACCCATAAAACGATAGTGCTTGCGATCAATAAGTTCTGGTAGATCAAGCTTAACTGGACCATGAACATGAGAACGAAATCCAAAATCAGCCATTTCCTGAGAGAATTCAATTCCTGATTTGCAAGCTTTAAGCGAGGCTAAGACTTCATCCTTATTGTTACCGATGCTAGATACAATTCCAATTCCTGTAATTACAACACGTCTCATTTGATTACCCTTTTTTAAATTTAAAATCCGTCTGTTGATGTAAATAAGCCCACTTTTAAATCTAAGCCTACATATATTTCACGTCCATCAATCTCCATGGTAGCATCAGCAATTCCCATTGTTAGTTTACGTAAGATAACGCGTTTCATGCTTATTCTATAAGTTATTTTCTTAGCGGTTGGTAAAACTTGACCTGAGAATTTAACTTCACCGCAACCTAATGCGCGTCCGCGTCCTTTACCATCCATCCAGCCTAGGTAAAATCCAACTAATTGCCACATTGCATCAAGTCCTAAACAGCCTGGCATAACGTTATCTCCAATAAAATGGCAGCTAAAGAACCATAAATCAGGATTTATATCTAATTCTGCGACAATCTCACCTTTACCGTATTTACCGCCTGTTTCATTAATTGTAACAATGCGATCAACCATAAGCATAGGCGGCATTGGCAGTTGTGCATTGCCCTCACCAAATAGTTCGCCTTTGGCACAAGTAATTAGTTCGTCTTTGGTGAAACTCATTTTTTTTGACACGGGGCTATTTTCCTTAAAATTATAATTATTAGATATGGAGTTAATTAATTTAAATACAAGATGCTTTAATAAGATGATGTAATGTTTTATATTAATATAATATATTTATATTAATAGTGCTAATTACATCAAAAAATTTTGAGAATTATACGCATAAATAAGGTGTTTGAATAGTACTAAGCTTTATCTTCTTAGGTGTGCTTAAATGCGTGCTTAAATTCCTTGTAAATTGAGGCTGGTTAAATCTGCAAAGCATGATAAAATCGCCAAGAATTATCCAACAATAAACAAAAGGTTTCTTTAATTTATGAAATTAAAATATCTAGTTCCGCCACATATTTTCTTAAGCCTTACGCTCTCATTGAGTTTTAGTTTTATAGGATTTAACGCCTTAGCTGATGATTTAGCTAGTGATTCAACTAAGGATAAACCTAATAAAATAGAGGAAGCCTTACCTGTTGCTGAGTTGCGCGCTTTTGTCGAGGTTATGGAAAAAGTAAAAAATGAATATGTTGAACCAGTCTCTAATCAAACATTATTAGAAAATGCAATCAAGGGTATGTTATCTAATCTTGATCCACATTCATCATTTTACAGTGCCACTGAATTTGCTGATTTAACCGAAAGCACCTCAGGTGAATTTGCAGGGCTAGGCGTTGAGATAAGTAGCCAAGATGGCTTACTAAGAGTTATCTCACCGCTAGATGATTCACCTGCTTTTAAGGCAGGAGTTAAAGCTGGGGATATAATTATCAAAATAAATGAGATTGCAATTCAATCTGTTTCACTTGAAGATGCGATTAATATGCTCAAAGGTGATTCAGGTACTGAAGTTGTCTTAACTATTATTCGGGAAGGCGCAGCAAAACCACTTAATATTAAAATACTGCGTGATATTATCAAAACTAAATCTACACGTTCTGAGATGTTAGAAGATGGCTTTGGATACCTACGCATTAGCCAATTTCAAGGGCGTACTGATAGTGAAGCTGCGGATAATATTAATGATTTGATGAGTATTGTTCAAAACAATAGTACCCAAAAAAATTCTCAAAAAAATACTCAAAAAGAATCAGGCTTAAAAGGCTTAATCCTTGATTTGCGCAATAATCCTGGCGGCTTAGTTGATCAAGCCGTGGGTATATCGGATTTATTTTTAAATAATGGACTAGTTGTTTACCTTCAAGGGCGCGATGCTTCCACGCGTGAGGATATGCTCGCAACTACTGGAGATATTTTAAAAGGCGCACCTATTGTTGTCCTAATTAACGCAGGTTCAGCATCCGCATCCGAGATTGTTGCAGGGGCGTTAAAAGATAATAACCGCGCGTTAATTGTTGGTGAACGTAGCTTTGGAAAGGGATCGGTACAAGTTATGATTCCTTTAAATGATGGACGCGGTCTAAAATTTACAACGGCGCGGTATTACACGCCTTCAGGAAAATCCATTCAAGCTGAGGGAATTGCGCCTGATATCGAAATTGGTGATTTTTCAGTCAAAGCAAGGATGGATAATCTAGAAAGAATTAGAGAAGCCGATCTTGTCGGTCATCTTAATAATGAAAATAACCAAGCTGCTAAAGCTCTAAATGCGACAAATTTAAATTTAGCTGAGCGTGATTATCAACTTTATGAAGCGCTTAATTTACTTAAAGCTTTGGTGAAATCTGAAGAATTATCCAATCGAAGCAAGCTAAATTTTAGCACGCAAGAAAAAAATTCTGTAGAAGATAAACCTTTTAATTTAGATGTTCAGCAATAATAAAATTGTAATAAAAATAAAATGGAGCTGGTCTTTTTATGTTAATTAGGCGTTATTTAGCTTTAGAAGTTGCGTATACCTTGCTTGCAACTCTTTTAGTGCTGTTAGGTATTATATTTGTACAGCGTCTGGCGATGTATTTAAGTCAGGCGGCAAGCGGATTATTATCCCAAAATGCAATTTTAAGCCTCTTAGGCTTACAAATGCTCAGGTTTGCAACAGAGCTTCTCCCTTTAAGCTTTTTTATAGCAGCTTTAATGACTTTTGGGAGACTTTATCGCGACAGTGAAATGAGCGCAATGTTCGCTTTAGGTATTTCTATAAATGATTTATACAAATCATTATTGATTATTTCTATCCCTATTAGTATTGTGCTTATGGGTTTAAATTTTTATGTTATCCCCAAAAATATACAATTTCAATATGAACTCCAAACTAAAGCGCGTAAAGATGCACAGCTTAATATTTTTAAAGCAGGTGTGTTTCGTGAGCTTATGGGTGGAAGGCACGTAATTTATGTAGGTAAAATTGCAGATAATGGAACTGAGCTTGTGGATGTTTTTGTGAAAAGCTTGGATGAGGCGGGAAAAATATCAATTACGACAGCAAAAACAGGGCGGCAATCTATTGATGTAGATACAGGTATCCGTTTCTTGCATTTATTTGATGGAGGGCGTTATGAGATAGAGCATGATTTAGATAAAGATAAGGATAAAGAGATAATGGTTACATTTAAATCCATGCGCCTCAAAATAGATCAAACTCCACCGCTTAAATCCTCAAACACAGATGCGCGTTCAACTAAAGATTTAATTAAAAATTATACCCATAATTCTGCCGCAGAACTCCAAAAAAGACTATCAGGGCCATTATCTTTATTTATTTTAGTACTGATGATTCCATCTCTTGCCCACTCAAAGCCGCGAGATGGGCGCTACAATCGTTTAATCTTAGGCGTTATTATTTATGTGGTCTATTTTAATTTACTCAAAATTGGGGAAGCATGGCTACATAAGGAGATGATACCTATGATTCTAGGTTTATGGTGGGTTCATCTAGTGATGCTAAGTCTTGGTTTATATATGCGTTACAAGCGCAATAATTTACTCTCTTAAATACAGTTGATATAAGCAGTATTATTATGAAATTTAAAATATATAAAAAAATAGATCTATATGTTTTTATAACGACTTTGATGAGCTCTTTTTTTGCATTATTGTTATTAACGATTATAGAGTCTTTTTTTACGTTTTTAACGGAACTTCAAGCTTTAGGTAATAGTGATTATTCGATCTCTAAAATGCTTCTGTATTTACTTTATGATAGCCCAAATCGTATTCATAGGATTATACCTATGGGACTTTTGCTTGGGGTTTTAATTGGGCTTGGGCAATTATCTGCGGCAAATGAAATAAGCGTGATGCGTGCGGCAGGTTTGAGCAAACTAAGAATCACTTTTGGCGCAATTATGGCGACTATACTGGTAAGTATTGTCGCCTTAAATTTAGGTGAGTTTGTCGTCCCCCCTACGAAAAAGATTGCAGAAACGATTCAAAGTAACGCGAAAGAAATTAGACAAGGCAAGGGCTTTTGGGCTATTTCAAACAAACAGATTATCCATGTAAGCGCAACTCAAGGAGTTAATTTAAGTGGGATATCATTTTATAATGTTCAAGATAATAAAATTAAAAGTATTTTAAACGCCCCAGATGCATATTTAAATCATAAAGACTGGCTTATAAAATCTAGTACTTTAAAAACAATTACGCCAGAGGCAATTATACTAACTCAGCAAGAGGAGCAATCTTTGCCAACAGTGATTGATCAACGCGCATTAAGTGCCCTTTCTTCTGATCCTGAAAATATGGCAATGAAGGAATTATGGAGATTTATTAAATATTTAGAAAACAACGGTCTCGATGCAAGCCAATACCGTTTAGCTTTTTGGGTTAAAACCTTTGCGCCATTTACTAATTTATCGATGCTTGTGATTGCCTTGCCATTTGTATTTGGGAACTCCAGACAAAAAGGTCTCGGTACAAAATTATTATTAGGAATTCTCATAGGCTTAGGCATTTACTTAGGCTCACAAATGTTGGCACATTTTATTTTACTGTATAATTATTTACCGATTTTTGGCGCAATAATTCCAATTATAATCTCTCTTGGGCTTGGCTTATTATTTTTTAAATTAGCTTCTTAGTGGCTTCTATAAATTATATTTTTCAATGCTTGCGCTATTATTAAGAGATTATAGGGATTATTATGACAGATGATGAATTATTTACGGAGTTTGATCAAAGGCTTCAACTTAATGAAGGACTTAGTGAAAATACCAGATCCTCTTATCGGCGTGATATTAAAAAATTATGCAACTTAGAAAATGATTTACCTGAACATTTTTTATTAAATTTAGATAATCAATACTTAATAAATTATTTTGACAAACTTAGCCTGAATAATTTGAGCAAGAGAAGTCAAGCGCGGATGCTATCGAGCTTTAAACGTTTTTTTCAATTTTTAGTTGATGAGGAATATCGCCAAGATAATCCAACCCATAATTTAAAAATAGCCAAATTTTATACGGCGTTACCAAAACCTATAAACGAGGATATGGTCGAGCTTTTATTAGATGCTCCAGATTTTGATACCGCGCTAGGATTGCGTGATAAGGCGATGTTAGAGATGTTATATAGCTGCGGCTTGCGTGTCTCTGAATTAATTAACATTACCTATCTTGATCTTGATTTAGTCCGCGGTGGCATTAAAATAATAGGTAAAGGCAAAAAGGAGCGGTTAATTCCAATTAGCACTGAAGCGGTTGCATGGCTCCAAAGATATTTAAATGATGCGCGTTCTAAATTAATAGGTACAAATAAGCATAATATTTTATTTGTAAGTAATCGAGGCAAGCTTATGACGCGTCAAGCTTTTTGGCATATTATCAAAAAATATGCAGCTGTTGCAGGAATCTATGTCAATATTTCTCCGCATACTTTACGCCATGCTTTTGCAACTCATTTAGTTAATCATGGTGCAGATCTTAGATCTGTCCAAAGTTTATTAGGACATAGCAGCCTGTCGACGACGCAAATATACACCCATGTTGCCAAAATGCGCTTAAAGAAGATTTATTTTGAGCATCACCCGCGTGCATAAGACAGATTTAGGAGGGTAGAGGAGTCAATATTGTGATATATATAAAATAATATCAATTTTGATGCAGAATGTCGGTTATAATCCGTAGATCTAAAAGTTTGATACTTTTCCATATTACTTTCACGTAAACCAACATGCATAATTTTTTAGGCGAATTTGAGTTGAAGTTAGATGATAAAAAACGCATCGTACTTCCTGCTGGCTTAAAAAAACAACTGTATGAGAATAATCGTTTCGTAGTTAATCGCGCCTTTGATCACTGCTTGAATTTATATCCTTATCCTGTTTGGGAAAAAGTTGATGAAGAGTTATCAAAACTTAATCCATTTATTAAAAAAGAGCGTGATTTTGCACGCTTTGTGCGTGGTGGTGCGACGGAACTAACTTTAGATAATTCAAATAGATTAACCCTACCAAAGCGTTTACTTGAGTATGCGAGCATTAATGGAACTATTATCATGCTTGGCAATGGCTCTTTAATTGAAGTTTGGGATTTAGCAACATATGAGCAAATGCTTGATATTGCCCCAGATGATTTCTCGACGCTTGCAGAAGAGGTTATGCTTACACTTGAAAAACGTGAAGCGGATCAAGAACCGAGCTTTGATGGCAGTATCATCGTCCCAATTATCCAAAGAAACAAATAAAATTTATAATTTTATTAAAGATGGGGGATTCTACAAATTAGTTTTTTATAGATGCGTCCTGATCTAGTTTTATGATCTTAACAAAATCTTGTCAGAATATATTATTAAATTAAGGAGATTATTGTATATGTTAGAAAAAATATTAGGAACAGCATTACAAAAAAGCGCAACTAAAGTATTATTATTAGGCTCAGGCGAGCTTGGTAAAGAAGTTGCGATAGAATGCCAACGTTTAGGCATAGAAGTAATTGCTTGTGATCGTTATGAAAATGCTCCAGCTATGCATGTCGCGCACCGCTTTCATGTGTTGGATATGTTAGATGCCTATGCACTCAAAAAGATTATTTTGCTGGAGCAACCTGATTATATCGTTCCAGAAATAGAAGCGATTGCAACAGATGCTCTTCTTGAATTAGAAATACAAGGATTTAAAGTAGTCCCTTGCGCTAAAGCCACAAGCTTAACTATGAATCGCGAAGGGATTAGAGTTTTAGTTGCGCAAGATCTTAAATTAAAAACCTCAGCTTATTTCTTTGCAGATTCTCTAGAAGATATTCAAAAAGAAATTGCGCATATCGGCATGCCATGCGTAATCAAACCCGTTATGAGCTCCTCAGGTAAAGGGCAAAGCATTGTACGTCATCTTGATGATATTCAAGAGGCGTGGAATGCAGCGCAAGCAGATGGAAGGACAGGCGGGCGTACAGGTTGTGAGCGCGTTATCGTTGAGAGTTTTATTAAGTTTGATTACGAAATTACACTCTTAACCGTAAATGCGGTAGATGGTATTTATTTTTGCGAACCTATCGGGCATCGTCAGGAAAATGGTGATTATCGCGAATCGTGGCAGCCTCAAAAAATGTCAGAATTAGCGTATAAAAATGCTCAAGATGTAGCGCGTAAAGTTGTGAGTGCTTTAGGTGGTTATGGCATTTTTGGGGTGGAATTATTTGTAAAAGGTTATGATATCTATTTTAATGAAGTCTCACCGCGCCCACATGATACAGGTTTTGTTACTTTAGCTTCGCAAGATTTATCTGAATTTGCCTTACATGTCCGTGCATTTTTAGGTCTGCCAATTACACAGATTACCCAAATTGCACCCGCGGCATCAGTAGCTATTTTAGGCAATGGTACTTCACACAATTTACGTTTTGAAGGATTAAGTGAAGCGTTAGCTCATCCTAAAGCGCAATTACGTTTATTTGGCAAACCCCAAATTAAAGGCTCAAGACGTTTAGGCGTGAGTATTGTCCATGCTGATAGTGTTGAAAATGCACTTAAGCAAGCGTTACAAGTCGCAGCTGCGATTAAGGTTATTTATGCTTGATCATCTTATCTTAAAATATTTAAAATATATCAATTACTTGAAATGCTTAATGAATTTAAAATGCCAAGGGTATTTGAAATACATCAGATCTAAGCTAATGATTATACTCACGCTTATGCTAACGTTAAGCTTGGTTAATATCACTCAAGCACAGGCATGTGAGCGTATCGTATCTTTATCACCAAGCACTACAGATAGCCTAGATGCGTTAGGTTTAGGTGATAAAATAGTGGGTTTTACTCGATATTGCCAGTTGGAGCATCCAAATAAATCAGTAAAAGCACCGCAGGTAATAGGAGGATTTACCGACTTAAGTTTGGAGACTGTTTTTTTAACACGCCCAAGCATTATTTTTGGAGGTAATAGCGCAAATAATACGGCGCTTGAAAATCTCGGGTTTAAGGTTGTCGTGCATTCACAGCAAAGCTTGCAAGATATAGAAGATGGGATAAGAATAATTGCATCAGCATGTAATATTAAAGAAAAAGGTGAACAAGTAATTGAAAAATATCGCGCAAGCTTAGCAGAGCTTAAGCCTGCACAAGATCCAAATACGCGCGTATTAATTTTATATGGTTATGAAGAGACCAATGGTAATCTTTCAAGTATGTATGGCGCAGGAGTAAGCTATCATGCGGATATTTTAAAATTATTAGGTTTGAAAAATGCGTACACAGGATCATTATCCGCGCCTATTTTATCCCAAGAATCAATTTTAGCAATCAATCCTGATATTATTTTTGTGATTAGTAGCGAGCCACAAGCAGGCTCAGTCGCTATAGATAAATTTAAAGCCGCATTTAAATTAAATGAAGCTGATCCTAAAATACGAGATCCGTTTTTATTGGTTGCTTATAAAGTTGAGCCACAGTGGCATATGCTGATGCAAGTTAATGCGCTTAAAAATAATAAAGTATATGAAATTGTAGGGCGTGATAGTGTTATGCCAAGTATTCGCCTTGTTCATTTAGCGAAGTTAATGGCGCAGCTGATTGCGAACTAACTTAATGGCGTTGGGATGAGGCTTCTTTAGCTGCTGAGTAATTAAGAATTTATTAAGAATAAATTAAGAATAAATAATGACAAATATCTAAAAAAATTAATTAAGCAATGACTATAATGTCGAGTTAATTTTAAAAGGATTTAGATATATGCAAACTTTTTTTATCTCACCGATGGGATATTTTAGTGGTGTTACCACAATTTCACTTGGAATTGTTACAGCTCTTGAGCAATCAGGGCTTAAAGTAGGCTTTGTTAAACCTATCGCTCAGTCTTATCCTGAAGGTAAAGTTGGGCGCTCAAATCACTTTGCGCGGGCTTTATATCAACGGAATATCCCTAAATCACTTTCTTCACAACGCCTTGAAACACTCATTGGGCAGGGTGAATATGATCTTATCATGGAAGAGGTGATGCAGCGTTATCAAGAAGCGGCGCAAGATGTTGATGTGATGGTGGTTGAAGGTTTAGTTCCTGAAGAGAAAAATCCATTTGCTGCTGATTTAAATGAAAAAATGGCGCGTAATCTTCAAGCTGGAGTTATTTTAGTTAGTAATTATAACCAGCAGCAACCATCACAATTAGCTGAACAAATTGATATGAATGTTCAAGTATTTGCGCGTTCAGGTATTTGGTTTGCAGGTTATGTATTAAATAGAATTGAAGGCGAATTTGAAGCAGATACGCTTGGAAAAAATATTTCCGATGCGTGCAAAACAGTCGATGGTAAAAATTTATCTCTTTTAGGCGCAATTCCAAATTCAGCCATGTTACTTGCACCAAGAACGAGCGATATTGCCACTTTTTTAAATGCTAAAATTTTGCATACAGGGCAAATAAATTCTCGGCGCGTTCTTAATAAAACGGTTATTGGGCGCTCTGTATTGCATATTCTAGCACTATTAAAACCAGGTTCTTTAATAATTACCTCAGGCGATCGTGAAGATATCGTTATGGCGGTAGCATTAACGGCACTTAGCGGCGTGCCTTTGGCTGGAATTTTATTTACCAGTGGATGTATCCCTGATGAGCGCATGATTGAATTATGCCGCCCCGCGTTAAGCACTGGTTTGCCTGTAATAGTCACCGATATGAACTCGTATGATACCGCTA
>BHEQ01000052.1 GCA_003864535.1 Gammaproteobacteria bacterium | reverse complement strand
AATTAAACTTAACTTTTAATGAAATTGCAAGTCTTGAAAAATCTAATTTATATAAATCCCCAAGAGGCTCCAATAAGAAAAATACTCAAGAAAGAAAAGATTATTGCCGCTATCGCAAGATATTTATTTTTCCCTTTAACAAATAAGCTAATAATACCTAAAATAATAGCCACAATAAATAATATAAAAATAATATACAACAAGGCAATAATAGTTATTGCCATACTACTTTCTGGATATATTGAATCTGGAAAGGCTTCCATAATAATTATTACTATTACGAAGGTAGTAACTGAAAGGAAAATAGATCCTAGGCTAAAAATAAGCGCAGTTATTCCAAGTGTAGATTTTTTCTTTTTTGTGATCATATTTAAAGTCTCTTACTTAAAATTAATACTTCGCTGTTTGTAGAGTCTTGATTCATTTCTATATAATTTAATAAAGATCAATATTAAAAATATAAGCAAGATTCAGCTATTATTATTGGGCAAACGATAGATATTGTTGATGTTTGGTCTATTTGCAAGTTGGAGTGTCGGCTAGAATTAGAGTTCCAGCACCTTGATCGGTTAATAATTCAATAAGCAGCGCGTGCGGCACGCGCCCATCGATAATCTGCGCTTTTGCAACACCTGCTAAAACAGCATTTAGAGCGCATTCAACTTTTGGGATCATCCCGCCTATGATTGTTCCATCTGCTATTAATTGACGCACTTGGGTTTGGTTTAATTGTGGTAGCAAATTATTATTCTTATCTAATAATCCTATTATATTTGTTAATAAAATTAAGCTTTCCGCATTTAAGCTTTCCGCTATTTTTCCAGCTGCCATATCTCCATTGATATTATAGGCATGTCCGTCATCCCCCACTCCAATTGGCGCGATAACAGGAATAAAGTTATTTTGCGTGAGTGTTTCAATTATCTTTTTATCTACATGATAAATCTCACCAACATAGCCTAAATCAACATTTTCTTGCAATGCGGTTTGAGTAAGTTTGCGTGCCCGCATAAAGTTACCATCTTTACCAGTTAAACCAATCGCTTTGCCTCCATGCTGATTAATTAAACTTACTAATTCTTTGTTAACACCGCCGCCTAGAACCATCTCTACAATATCCATAGTCTCGGCATCAGTGACGCGTAATCCATCCATAAAGACGCTTTCTTTGCCTATTTTACTTAATAATTGGCTAATTTGCGGACCACCGCCATGGATGACAACAGGGTTTAATCCAACTGTTTTTAAAAGCACAATATCTGTGGCAAATTGGATTTTTTGCTCTAATGATTCCATGGCATTCCCACCATATTTAATCACTATAGTTTTGCCTGCGTAACGCCTGATATAAGGCAAGGCTTCAATTAAAATTTGTGCAGTTTGCGCTGCGGAATCTAGAGAGTGCCCTTTATTATTATGCATATACGCGCCTTTATTTTTAAATTTGTGATCAATATGGATTATTAGTTTTATATATTAACGCAAAAGCTTATAAATCTCGGCTGTATCAGGTTTTACTCCTAGCCAAATCTCAAAACTTAACGCAGCTTGCTCCACTAACATACCCAAGCCATCATATAGTTTATGCACATTATGTTCCCGACAAAACTGTAAAAAACTTGTTAAATCAGAGCTATACATCAGATCATACACACTCATATCCGCGTGGAATAAATTTAAAGGAAGCTTAGGTAAATCGCCATGTAAAGATGAGCTTGAAGCATTTATAATCAGCTCATACGTATATTTTTGATCTGGATTATTAAGCTGCTCAAAGCTTAAACAAGCTAAGCTTGCTTGCTTGTGCTGCGCCAGATCATTAAAGACAGCACATAGATCGTGTGCTTTAGATAATGTTCTATTAACAATAGTAACACTTTGAGGATGTTCAGATAATAAAGCACCAATAATCCCACGTGCCGCGCCACCTGCACCGATTATTAATATTTTTTTATCTTTAAGATTAATTTTATGTCTATATTTTAAATCACAAATAAGCCCTGGGCCGTCGGTATTATCCCCGTAAATTTTATTTTCTTTAATACTTAAAGTATTAACCGCGCCTGCAAGACTTGCAAATTCAGATAAATCATCACAAAGACTTGCAGCTTGCTCTTTAAAAGGTGTGGTGACATTTGCACCAAGCCCGTTCTTATTTATAAAAGATCGAAGCGTGTGCGCAAAATCATCTAAAGGGACTAAAATCTTTGCATAATTGATACTTAGCCCCATTTGCTGCGCAAAGTGGGCGTGAATAAGCGGAGATTTTGAATGCGCGATAGGGTTTCCCATCACGCCATAGATGGGGCTTAAATGCATATTAGCGCCCTTTTGCCGCAGCAATACGCAATCTTAATGCATTTAGCTTGATGAATCCTTCGGCATCTTTTTGATTATAAGCACCGCCATCATCTTCAAAAGTAGCGATATTCATATCAAACAAAGTATCATCAGATTTTCTACCTGCAATAACTACATTGCCTTTATACAATTTTAAACGAACCACACCATTAACAAATTCTTGGGATTGATCTATCATCGTTTGGAGCATTTTACGCTCAGGCGACCACCAATAACCATTATAAATAAGGCTCGCATAACGTGGCATTAGCTCATCTTTCAAATGTGCAACCTCGCGATCTAAAGTAATTGATTCAATCGCGCGATGTGCTTTTAATAAGATTGCGCCGCCTGGAGTTTCATAACAGCCGCGCGATTTCATGCCAACATAGCGATTTTCAACCAAATCTAAGCGCCCAATTCCATTCGCGCCGCCAAGTGTATTTAAAGTTGCAAGCACAGTTGCAGGCGAGAGCATCTCTCCATTAATCGCAACAACATCGCCACCTTTATAAGTTAACTCGATGTAAGTTGCAATATCTGGTGCGTTTTCAGGAGAGACTGACCAACGCCACATATCCTCTTCAGCCTCAGACCAAGGATCTTCTAAAGCCTGCCCCTCAAAAGAGATATGGAGTAAATTTGCATCCATAGAGTAAGGTGATTTCTTGCCATAACGATCGACGGGGATATTGTTTTTCTCTGCATAATTAAGCAATTTTTCACGCGATAATAAATCCCATTCACGCCACGGCGCGATCACTGCAACATCAGGTTTTAGTGCATATGCGCCTAATTCAAACCTAACTTGATCATTACCTTTTCCAGTCGCTCCATGCGAGACGGCATCTGCATTCGTGATATTTGCAATCTCAATTAAACGCTTCGCAATTAATGGACGCGCGATAGATGTACCTAATAAATACTCACCTTCATAAACCGCATTAGCGTGAAACATAGGAAAGACAAAATCACGGACATATTCTTCTTTAAGATCATCAATATAAATCTCTTTAACTCCCATCGCTTGCGCTTTAGCGCGTGCAGGCTCAACCTCTTCACCTTGCCCGATATCTGCGGTAAAAGTTACGACTTCACATTGATATTCATCTTGAAGCCATTTAAGGATAACCGAGGTATCAAGCCCACCTGAGTATGCAAGTACAACTTTTTTAATATCTTTTAAGTTTTTTGGATCTGACATTTAATTTCCTTTAGATAGCGCCGAATAATTTAAGTGTGATGTAAGTATTATTTAAGTCTGGTTTAAGTCTGATTTTACTGGTTTAGCTTATTCCAAGCAAATCAAATTTATAGAAACTTAATTTATAGAAGCTCCCGATAGATCATGCTGTAATTGACGTTTAGGACTGTTTTTCTCAGGACGTTGTTTTGCACCTGTTTTAAAACGAGTTTTCCAGTCATCAGGTTGCTCACCTAAAATTTTAGGCCAGCCTTGCAAGCCAAAACGCATAAAATCCTCACTCATTATTTTTCTGATCACATGAATAGGATGATTTTCAACTTCAGTTAAGTATTTATAAACTAAAGTAAATAAGCGATCTAATGCAATAGAATGTGTTTGATTTATTTCACAAAAAAGCCACTTTGAGAACTTATGCATATTCTCAAAAGGATTATCTGCCAATAATGTTGCAAGCGTGCTTTTAAAACGCCCAGAATTTGCAACTAAATCCCAATATTTAGCAATTCGTTTTATATCATTAATTTGAGTAAAACTTAAATCTTTGTTTTCTAAAATAGAATACGGTGCCATTTTACTATATTTAATTGCAAATTCTTGGCTGTGCCGAATGATTGGAACACCATTAAGGCGTTTTAAAATACCTAATTGAATCTCATGCGGCTGCCAAGACCATAATTCATTAAAGCCTTTCGCAAAATTATCCCAATCTTCAGCAGGTAATCCTGCAATTAAATCAACATGTAAATGTACTTTAGTATTCTTTGTTAGCCACGTAATATTTTCTTTTGCTAAAGCAAGATTCGTTTTGCGTGAGATTAATTGCTGCGTTTTGGGATACAAAGTTTGAATGCCAATTTCAAACTGAAGTGCACCATCAGGAAATTTTAAAATCAATTCTTTAAGATCATCAGAGAGATAATCAGGGACTAATTCAAAATGCAAAAATAAATTATTTTCAGGGTATTTTGCTAATTTATCTAAAAAGAAATTTAAAATTGTTGAAGTAAATTCCTTTTTAAGATTAAAAGTGCGATCTACAAATTTAAATTGGCGCAAGCCTTTGGTATATAACAGCTCCATTTGTGCCATAAAACTCTCAAGCGGAAAGCTCCATGCGGTTTTATCTAAACTTGATAAGCAAAATTCACACTTAAAAGGGCAGCCTCTAGAGGCCTCTACATAAATAGTGCGGTGTTTAATATCATGCTCGCTGTATTGTGCATATGGCAAAATAATATCAACTAATTTAGGCTGAACTCCTTTAATAACTTTATGGGGCTTGTTTATGTTGGGCATTTTTATATGCGCTTCATTTATGCAAGTCTCATCTATAAATAAGTCTGCTAATTTATTAGTTCCTAATACACTAGTTTCTAATAAATTAGTGCATAAAGCTGGAAAGCTAACATCACCCCAGCCTGTAATCAAATAATCAACATCTTTAAATATTTCAGTGTTTTCATACTCATAAGATACTTCAGGACCGCCGATACAAATAATAATATCAGGACGTAATATCTTTAATTCTTTAATTAATTGAGTGGTTTGGAAGATATTCCAAATATAAACGCCAATTCCGATTATTTCAGGTGGATTTTCAAGAATAATTTCAACAATATCATCAATATTTTGTTGGATAGTAAATTCAATAATTCGTGTTTGCGCTTTTAATGCGCCCATATTGGCAACTAAATAACGCAATCCAAGCGCAGCGTGAGAAAACCTAGCATTTAAAGTTGTGAGTAATATCATTATAATAGCATTCTAGTGGTAATAAAAATTAGACGGATATTATACAAGGGTTTATCATGTTTTATTGAATCTCCTTGATTTCTAGCCTCCATTTTAAGCATTCTCCCATTTTAGCATTCACTTAAATTGAGCACTCACCAGATTTATTTAATTAAAATTTGACCATAAACTATTTTCTTATGTCTATATCAATTATCATTCTTTATAATCCCAACTGGTGAGAACAAGAAACGAGAATTATGAGCAAATCCCATAAACAAACACAATGAACGAGTACTATAAAAGTGCTATATATTTATACTTTAAGAAATAAAGGATACATAAATGACTCAATCTACAAATCCTGATTCTGCGCTAGACAAAGCACCAGATTTAGCGATCACAACAGAAAACTTAAAAGATATGCCTATAGAAGAGCATCACCCAGAATATATGCAAGAAACTTATGATTGGGCATATGTTAATCCAAGAAATGTTAAACTGCTTGATCGAGAGATAATTGTATGGATTTTATTATTTTTAAATGCAGGTCGCCTCAAAAATCGCTATTTAAATATGCTTAAAAAAGGCTCTAGTGTTTGGCAAGTTGCTCATGTATACGGTGATTTAGTCGCTAAAGCTGCGGATAAAGTTGGGGCTGAAGGCGTATTTCATCTAAGTGATCTTACCAAAATTCAATTTGAGCATGGCACCGAAAAATTAAAAGATAAACCTTGGGCGCACGCCTATCTATCTGACGCAAGTGCTTTTGATGAAGGTGTTTTATATGATAGCGTTTGTAGCTTTTTTCTCTTACATGAAGTACCAAATGACAAGAAAAGAGAAGTCGTCGCTAATATGATTAAAAAAGTTAAAGATGACGGGCAAATGATTTTTGTAGATTATCATAAGCCGCATATCTTACATCCTATTGGCTATATTTTAAGAGTAGTTAATAAATTACTTGAACCATATGCATTTGCATTATGGGATCATGAAATAGCTTATTTTGGAATTGATGAGAACATTTTTAATATCGAAAAAGAAACTATTTTTGGTGGTGTTTATCAGATTTTACGCGTTACTAAACGTTAGGGGACTTCTATAAATTAGATTTTCAAGGCTTGCGATATTATTAAAAAGCCCCTCCCAACCTCCCCTTCGCAGGGGAGGAGCTGTAAAAGTTCCCTGCGAAGGGGAAATTTAGGGTGAGGATTGTAATTGAATTGGGCTTAAGCTAACACGGATCAAACAATTATGCATTTAATGCGCATTCTAAAATGAAATTGCTTTAAAATGTGCGTTTAGATTTAATCTTAACCTTGCTTAATCCTACTTAATATTTTTATTTTTATTTTTTATTATATTTATTCTTACCTTTATTTTTATTACATTACAATTTACGGAGAAACAATATGTCTGCAATTAAATCTTTAGTCGCCCGCGAAATTCTAGATTCTCGTGGCAACCCAACTGTTTGGGTTCAAGCTATTCTTGAATCTGGTGCAACTGGTGAAGCTGCTGTGCCAAGTGGCGCATCAACAGGTTCACGCGAAGCGGTTGAGCTGCGTGATAATGATGCGAAGCGTTACGATGGCAAAGGCGTTTTACAAGCTTGTGCTAACGTAAATAAAGATCTTTTCCAAGCTCTTAAAGGTAAAGAAGCCTCAGATCAACGCGCTATTGATAAACTCATGATTGATCTAGATGCAACCCCGAACAAAAGTAAATTAGGCGCAAATGCAATTTTAGGCGTATCTCTAGCCGTTGCTCGCGCTGCCGCTACTGAAAAAGGCTTACCTTTATATCGTTATCTAACTCCTAAAGGACCTTACACTTTACCTGTGCCAATGATGAATATCATTAATGGTGGTTCTCATGCAGATAATTCTGTTGATGTTCAGGAGTTTATGATTCTACCAGTTGGCTTGCCTTCTTTTTCTGAAGCGATCCGTTGTGGTACAGAGATTTTTCATGCGCTTAAAAAAGTGCTGATGAAAAAAGGTTTATCCACAGGTGTTGGTGATGAGGGTGGCTTTGCACCTAACTTAGGCTCAAATGAAGAGGCTTTAGAAGTGATCATGACTGCGATTAAAGATGCAGGCTACGTTCCAGGTAAAGATGTATTTTTAGGTTTAGATGTTGCTTCTTCTGAATTTTATAAAAATGGTAAATATGTTTTAGAATCAGAAAATAAATCTTTCACCGCTAAAGAATTTACCGCATTTTTAGCTGATTGGGTCGAGCGTTACCCTATTATCACTATTGAAGATGGGATGGATGAGAGCGATTGGGAAGGTTGGGCTGAATTAACGCGCGTCTTAGGTGATAAAATTCAATTAGTTGGTGATGATCTATTTGTTACAAATACTTCGATTTTAAAACGCGGTATTGATGAGAAAATTGCAAACTCTATCTTGATAAAATTCAACCAAATTGGAACACTAACAGAAACATTAGATGCAATCCAAATGGCTGAAGATGCAGGTTATACCTCGATTGTTTCACATCGTTCTGGTGAAACTGAAGATTCAACAATTGCAGATCTAGTCGCCGCAGCACATAGTACTCAGATTAAAACAGGTTCTTTATGCCGCTCAGACCGTGTTGCTAAATATAATCGCTTATTATGTATTGAAGCTGAACTTGGCAAAGATGCAGTTTATGCAGGAAAAAAAGCATTTAACGGTCTTGTTAAGTTTTAATTAGTATTTTAATTAGTCTTTTAATTTATTACTTATTAAACAATAAAAACCCACTTTAAGAAAAAACAAAGTGGGTTTTTATTTGTTTATAATTAATTATATAAGCTAAATTATCTAGCTTAATCTATATAAATAAAGATAAATTAAGAGAAACTTGGGGTAAAGGTTGCAAAAGAGATCGGCTCTTTCTCATCCTTAGAAAACGATTCTATAACATAAGCATCAGGATTTTTGACTAATTCACGAATAAGCAAATTATTAAGACCATGACCTGCTTTAAACCCAACAAAACGCCCAATGATTGGATGTCCTAATTGATATAAATCCCCAATACTATCTAAAATTTTATGTCGCACAAACTCATTGCTATAGCGCAAGCCATCTTCATTGAGGATGCGATAATCATCAATTACGATAGCGTTATCCAAGCTGCCACCGAGGGCAAGATTTTTCTCGCGCAAAGCATCGAGGTCACGCATAAATCCGAAAGTCCGTGCGCGTGAAATCTCTTCTATATAAGCCTTGCTTGAGAAATCAAAACACATTTCTGGGCTAGTTCGCTTAAGTACAGGATGCTCAAACTCGATTTTAAAATCTAATTGATAGCCATCATGAGGCTCAAACATTGCCCATTTATCGCCATCTTCAACACGAACAGGCTTAGTTATCCGAATAAATTGTCGCGCTGCACTTTGTGTTTGAATGCCAGCAGACTGAATTAAAAATACAAAAGGTGCGGCACTGCCGTCCATAATTGGTATTTCTGGAGCACTTACTTCAATATAAATATTGTCAATTCCAAGACCTGCTAATGCAGACATTAAATGCTCAACAGTAGAGATACTTGCTGAGCCAATTGAAAGTGTCGTCGCCATGCGCGTATCGGTAACCGCTAAAGCACCTACTTTCATAGGGCTTGAGCCTGCAATATCACTGCGAATAAAGGTAATTCCTGAATTAATAGGCGCAGGGCGCAAGGTAAGATAAACCTTACTCCCTGTATGCAAACCTATCCCAGTTGTTTTAATAACATTTTTAATAGTACATTGATTTGTCATATTGCTCTCAACAAGTAACAAAAATTAATCAGCTTGACGGCGTAAAAACGCAGGTACATCTAGAATATCACCAAATAACTTTTCTTGGTCACTTTTTTGGCGTATAGGAGCAGCTAAACTGCCATCAACAGCCGAAGCTGCCGTTCTTAGACTTGTTCTTGCATTAAGTGGCAAGCTCGTATCGGTAAATTTACCAAGCCCTGTGGCAACAATTGTAACTTTAAGTTCACCTTGTTGTAGGGAATCATCATGGCACATACCGATAATAACATTGGCTGTTTCTGAAGCAAACTCTTGAATTAACTCACCAACTTCACTAAATTCACCCATAGATAAATCACCATTAGTAGTTACATTAACCAAGATACCTTCAGCGCCAGCAAGATTAATATTATCTAGAAGAGGTGATGCAATTGCTTGATTAGTCGCCTCTATTGCACGATCATCACCAGTAGCCTCACCAGCTCCCATCATTGCAAGACCTTGGATACTCATCACGGTTGTTACATCAGCAAAATCAAGATTAATCTCACCTGGACGAATAATCACATCAGAAATACCGCGAACTGCTCCTAAAAGAACGTTGTTTGCGGCTCTAAATGAATCACTTAAACTTGCTTCTTTACCTAAAATTGTTAATAAGCGATCATTAGGGATAGTGATTAAAGAGTCAACATGCTCAGCAAGTGCTTTAAGACCTGCGTTAGCTTGTTGCTCGCGGTTGCGCCCTTCAAATTTAAATGGACGCGTTACAACAGCTACAGTTAAAATCCCTAATTCTCTAGATATCTCTGCAATAATGGGTGCTGCACCTGTTCCTGTTCCACCGCCCATACCTGCGGCGATAAAGAGCATATCGGTTCCTACTAAAAGCTCACGAATTCGATCACGATCTTCCATAGCAGCTTGACGCCCAATATCAGGTTTAGCACCAGCTCCTAGTCCTTTAGTTAATAGTTTACCTATTTGTAGAACAGTGCTTGTACTACTTTTTTCAAGGGCTTGGACATCGGTATTTGTCGCAATAAAATCAATTCCACTCAAACCAGATTCAACCATATGGCTTACAGCGTTGCCGCCACCACCGCCAACGCCAATAACTTTAATGACAGGGCGTTGGGATAAATTTTGTACTAGCTCGAATGCAGACATGGCAACCTCTGTTGACAACTATAATAGCCAACCATTTTACCACAAGAAATTTATTTTGATACTATATTTGTAAGTTTTGCTGATATAAATAAAAAACATTTGTTTTATATGTAAATTTATAATGATCTACAATATTAAATTTATTATTAGCACTATAATATGTATAGATCAAATAATCAACAAAATATCCAGAATAACAATAACAAGACGTGATATTTTAAATAAACATACTATTTTCAGTTAATATTTATTTACTATTATCAACCCTAATCGCGATAAAAATTGCCCTATTTTGGCGATTTAATAAGATACGTAAAATTTAATTATTTTTAGAG
>BHEQ01000051.1 GCA_003864535.1 Gammaproteobacteria bacterium | reverse complement strand
TATATCCAATATATAAACAGCGCCAGAATAAAATAAGAAATAGTGAAATTAAAAAGATAACTCCAATAATTCCAGTCTCTTCGGCATAGACTGCAAAAATAAAGTCAGTATGAGCCTCAGGCAGGTATCCAAGTTTTTGAATACTTCCACCAACTCCTTGTCCATACACTTCACCACGCCCAACTGCAATCAGCGATTGAATAAGTTGAAATCCCTTGTTTAAAGGATCATCCCAAGGATTGGAAAAGGCAGTTAAACGAGCGCGTCTATATGGTGCTGCAAAAATAATAACGCTCATTAGTGCGATGGATGAAAATAAAAATAAGCTAAAGCGTAATAAAGACACGCCACTCATAAATAACATGCCTAAACAGATCATTAAGATTACAACCGTTGATCCAAAATCAGGCTGTAACAGTAATAAAACCCCCGCAACCGATAAGACAATAAGTGGGCTTATGAGTACATAAAAGCTGTTTCTTAAAAATTGATAATGGCGCTTGAGATAATTAGCCACATAAATAATCGTACAAAATTTTGCGAGTTCAGCAGGCTGGATGTTGATAGGGCCAAGCGAGAGCCAACGCATTGAGCCATTGATCTCACGCCCAATCCCAGGAATAAGCACTGCAATTAGTAATGCTGATACCATAATAATGATATAAGGGCTTGAACTTTCTATTTTTTCGGTATGCATTGAAAATAAAAATAAACCCCCAACTAAACCAATAACCATATAAATACTTTGGCGGATAAGAAAGTAATAGCCGTTATTATAGCGTTGTAAAGCATTGGGATAAGATGATGAGGTCACCATTAAGAGACCAATTAAAATTAAAGTTCCTGAGATTAATAAAATCCAAGGATCGACAGCATACGCCTTAGGAGCTTGAGGCTTGTTTGCTAATTCTTGAGATTCGAGTGATTCTAGTGATTCTTTAGTTATTAAGCTCATATTAATTTTTAATGTTTTGTTTTAGTTTTAAAACCAACTTAATAAATGCCGCGCCGCGTGCATTATAATTTGCAAATTGATCAAAACTTGCACATGCTGGTGAGAATAAAGCAACATCCAAAGGCTGCGCATTCAGATAAATGAATTCTACCGCAGCATCTAGAGTTTTAACATACTTTGTGTCAATAAAATCAGGAATATATTGAGTTATCTGGCTAATATCTTCACCAATTAAAAGAAGCTTGATGATACTTTTATCCAAGACTTTTTTAAGGATGCTAAAGTCTTGATCTTTCGTAATACCACCCATAATCAACCATTTATTTTCATCAAACCCTTTAATTGCGGCAATGCTTGAGGGCAGATTAGTCGCTTTTGAATCATTATAATAACGCACCCCATTAACGGTTGCTACCAAAGCGCAGCGATGTGGCAAAGCTTTAAAATTAACAATCGCACGTATCATTGCCTCAGGATATATACCAGCAGCGAGCCCCATTGCGCTTGCTGCCATCACGTTAGCAATATTATGTTTGCCACTTATAGGAATTTTAGTGATATCTATAAAGCGTTTATTTTCATAATAAATAGAAATATCACGCAGATACCAAGTATTTTTCGCACGCTTAATATGCTGTAGAGTAAACTTAGCAAAAGCAGGACGATCTTGCAATCTAAGCTTTTTTTCAAGAATCAGATCATCTTGATTGCTGATTAATTTTTGTGCTTGTTCCCATAATTTAAATTTAGTCTTTTGATAATCCTTATAGCTTGGATAACGATCTAGATGATCAGGCTCAATATTTAAAATAGCCCCAACTTCAATATTTAAGTTACGGGTTGTTTCTAGCTGAAAGCTGGATAATTCAAGCACAAAAATAGGTATATCTTTTAAATTATCATTCTGATGACTATCTTGATAAGTATATTTATAAATATCCCGATCACTATCTTTATCAAGATACTGTTCAGTATTCTTATCTAAAACCCAATTAAGCCAAAGTGTTAAGGCAGGCTCACCTAAATTACCACCAACATAAGTTCTAAAACCAGCTGCCTTAAACATATCGCCAAGTAAAGTCGTTACGGTGCTTTTACCATTTGTACCCGTGATTGCAAAAATCCTCGGATTATTGTTATCTAATTGATTGGTTAATAATCCAAAAAGCTCGATATCTCCACCAATATGGGTAATATCTAAACGGTTTAAAGTATCTTGTAAAGCATGTGTAGCTAAGGCAACGCCTGGGCTTATCCATATATAATCACATTCATCTAAAAGCAGTTGCGCAGCTTCTAGAGAAAAATCACCGAGCGCGATATTTAGACAAAGCCGTTTAATTTCATACTGATGCGGTGGATTATCTCTTGAGTCAATCGCGTTTATCTGAGCTATACCAATATGCTCCAAAGCTTTAGCGATGGATAAACCTGTTGATCCAAAGCCTATAATTAAATGGCGTGCCTGCATGAATTTTGAGTCAAGAAAGCTTGGCATTATGTCTCCTTCAGTATCGCTTATGTAAGTGTTGCTTAACGTAATTTTAAAGAAGCCAGTCCAATAAGAACTAAAATAACAGTGATAATCCAAAATCTAACAATTACACGCGGCTCAGGCCAGCCTTTAAGCTCAAAATGATGATGAATGGGTGCCATTGCAAACACACGCTTGCCTCGAGTTTTATACGAAATAACTTGAATGATAACTGATAGGGTTTCAACCACAAATAAACCAGCCATAATAAAAAACACAAGCTCTTGGCGCACAATAACCGCGATTACACCTAAAGTCGCTCCAAGAGCTAAAGCACCGACATCTCCCATAAATACTTGGGCAGGATAAGTGTTAAACCATAAAAAGCCTAAACCTGCCCCAAAGATGCTCGCGCAGATAATGACCATATCTCCAGCTCCCACGATATGCGGTAATCCTAAGTATCTAGCAAAGACAATATTACCCGTAACATAAGCAAAGAGTGCCAGTCCACCTGCTATCATAACAGTTGGCATAATTGCAAGACCATCCAAACCATCGGTAATATTTACCGCATTACTAGAACCTACTATTACAAGATACGTAAAAGGGATAAAAAACAATCCTAAAGGGATGCTTAAATCTTTAACATAAGGAATTAGAAGAGAAGTTTGTTGTGGCGTTTTAGCCAGAAAATATAAAGAGATTGCTGCCGCTAATCCAAATAAACTTAAATAAAAATATTTCTCTTTAACTCTTAAACCTAGTGATTGTTTTTTTACAACTTTGAGGTAATCATCCATAAAGCCGACACCACCAAAGCTTACAAGGACACCAAGAGTTATCCAAACATCAGGATTACTAAGATCAGACCATAAAAGACTTGAAAATAATATTCCTATAATAATCAAGCATCCACCCATAGTCGGGGTTCCTTTTTTGGATAAATGGCTTTGAGGACCATCATCACGGACAAATTGCCCAATTTGGAGTTTTTGAAGACGCTTAATAAAGTGTGGGCCTATAAATAAGGTAAATAAAAGGGCAGTTAAAATGCTGCAAATCCCGCGCATTGACAAATATTGGAATACGCGCATTGCTCCCCAAAGGTTTGTTTCTAAATAAAATGATAGTGCGTATAACATAAAGTAAGCGATCTCTTTGAGTTTTGTGGGTATTTTGGATATTCAGAATATAGTGGGGATATAATCTATGTTTGTAATATTTGAATCAGTCTATCTGTTATTTTTTGCATATTCATACTAAAAGATCCTTTGATTAATAATGTTATTTGTTTGTTAGGTAAGGATGATTGGATTATAAAATTTAATGAAATAATTAGAGCGTTAATTAATTCTTCGTGAGTTTTAAAATGATTAGAGCCTGCCTCAAAACCTGCGCAAGCACAAGAGCTAAGCTCACCCAAGCCAAAAAGATGGGTAAACCCTGCATCTTTTGCATATTTTCCTGAGGCAAAATGCAGTTCAGATGCATTAAGACCAAGTTCACGCATATCTCCTAAAATCAACCAATTTTCTTGATTTTGATGCGTTTTTATAGCGTCAATACCCGCATTTAAAGAACTTGGATTAGCATTATAACTATCATTCATCAAAGTGATATTAGGTGTTAAAATAATTTTTTGTAAGCGCCCTTTAACGGGAATTAAAGCCTCAAGCCCATCTTTAATCGCAATTAAGGGAATATGCGCCGCGATTGCTGCAGCTGTTGCTGCTAAGCTGTTACAGATATTATGCATTCCATCTAGAGCTAAGCTTATTTCAATCTCACCTTTTGGGGTTTTTATAGTGTATATCTGCGGTGTAACTTGATCTTTTGTAATCTCTTTTGTGATTTTGCTTGGGTGATCAAACGGAATATTGTTAAGCTTAGTATTATTACCTAAAGTAATATCAGCAAGTGGGTTTAATCCAAAAGTAAGGAGTGCTTGCGCAGGATTTTGTGCGTAAACTTTATCAATCCACAATGTTGCAAAATCATCATCAAGATTGATAATCGCAGTTGCATCAGCAGCTAAGGATTCAAAAATTTCAGCTTTAGAGGTAGCTACACCTTGTAAGCTGCCAAAGCCTTCTAAATGGCACATTCCAGCATTATTTAAAATCGCGATATTAGGCTTAGTTATCCCCGTTAAATAGGATATTTCTTTAGGGTGATTTGCGCCCATTTCAATAACTGCAAACTGATGTTCAGGTTTTAGAGCTAAAATCGTTAGAGGACAGCCTATATGGTT
Source organism: Gammaproteobacteria bacterium (assembly GCA_003864535.1). Taxonomy (GTDB): domain Bacteria; phylum Pseudomonadota; class Gammaproteobacteria; order Cardiobacteriales; family Wohlfahrtiimonadaceae; genus BHEQ01. Next base: position 6,029 of record BHEQ01000051.1, on the reverse strand, counting down.
GTTTAAATTCCCAAAAGTAGCATGAGTTCTGCCAACTTGCGTACATATACTGGTGAGCATCTCTTTGACTGTAGTCTTGCCATTGGAACCTGTTATGGCAAAACATAATCCAAGCCATTTTTTACGCCATTCACGCGCTAATTTACCCAAGGCTTTCTGGCTATTTTTAACAAGAATTTGGGGTAATTCTAAAGAGGGATTATAACTCTCAACAACCGCAGCTACGGCTCCATTGCTTGCAGCGAGTTCTAAAAAATTATGCGCATCAAAACTAATTCCCTTCCATGCAAAAAATAGCTGTCCAGCTTTTAATAAACGCGTGTCAGTCGCTGCACCAAAAAAATAACTATCGACACCGTAAAGTTTACCATTCATATGTTTTGCAGCATCACTTAAACGCATGTTTTACTCCAATATTTTATAACTATTTCTTGATCATCAAAATGATTTTTAATGTTACCGATAATTTGATAATTCTCATGCCCTTTGCCTGCAATTAAAATTATATCATCAGGCTTTGCGCAGCTTAATGCTTGAATAATTGCTTTTTCGCGGTCAGGCTCGATACTAATTAAATTAAGAAGATTAGGCGCAATTCCAGCATAAATATCTTGGATAATCATGAGGGGATCTTCAGTTCTTGGATTATCTGAAGTTATGATAACAATATCAGCATTTTTGCTTGCAATATCACCCATTAAGCGACGTTTCCCTTTATCACGATCACCGCCGCAACCAAAAACACAGATGATTCTGCCTAAACTTGAATGCGCTTTTAGAGCAATCAAAGCTTGTAATAAAGCATTCGGCTTATGCGCATAATCAATAATCACGGTAGGGTAGGGCATTTGATTATTTTCAAATATAACTTTTTGCATCCGCCCTGTTACAGTTGATATTTTTTCTAACAAGTTATAGATATCTTTAATGGGAATATTCAGTGCAGCCAGTACACTTGCGGTAGCAGCTAGATTACTTGCCATAAAATGCCCATATAACTTACTCTTGATCATATGTTTGTCTAGATTAAAGCATAAACCATCGGCAACACATTGAATATTCTCAATCAAAAGATGTTTATAATTATTTTTAGAATCATGATTTGATATCTTGTTGATAGATAAATTATTTATATGAACATTGTTTATATGAGCATTGTTTATAGGAAAATTGTTTATAGTTAATTTAGTTTCGCCAAAAGTAATCAAATTTGTTTTATAAGCTAGTTCATGACGTTGCTTATAATCGTGCTCATGATCCTGTTTATGATCTTTCTCATCATCATCATCATCATCATCATTATTATTATTTGATTTTTCTAGCATCTCTTGTATTTGTGGCAATAAAATATTACGCGCAAAAATATCGTCTGTATTTATAATGATATTACTTGATTGATACGCGCTAAATAATTTGGCTTTAGCGGCTCCATACTCTTCTAAGGTATGATGATAATCGAGATGATCGCGATTTAAATTAGTAAAAACAGTAGCCACAAACTCTAAACCCTCAATACGCTTTTGATCTAAAGCATGCGATGTTACTTCTAAAACAACATATTTAGGCATTGCTATTGTTGCTTGAAGTTGATTTTTTAGGTCACTTAAAGCGCGCATTAAGCTTAAAAAATCAGGGGTTGTATGCGTATTTTCACGCAGATTGTGTAAACGCCCAATTCCATTTGTGCCGATATAACCACACGGATTTCCATAATATTCTAAACTCTGAGCGATAAATTGGGCGACAGATGTTTTGCCTTCTGTACCTGTTATCCCAATTAACTTAATGCTTGCTAGAATATCTTTATAAAAAATATGCGCAAGTGGTGAAATTAAAATATTAAGCTGTGGCAGCGTTAATAAAGGAATCTGGGCATGTTCACACAGCTGCTGCGCTTTAGCTACTATATTTATCGCATCAGTTGCTTCATAAATAATGGCACTAACTTTTTTATCAATTAAATCTTGAATAAATTCTAAACCATGATGTGATTTTCCTTGCAGTGCAAAAAATAAATTAGCTTCTTGTGCGTGGTGCGTATCTGAGGCTAATCCTGAAATTTCAAGACTCTTCGGTATTTTTAAAAGCATATTATTAATCTTGCTTAAATCAAATAATGCCAGCTTAGATTTATTGCCTTTTAACTTATTGATAAGAGTATGAAATAGAAAATTTAAATTCATGGAATAGCTTAAGTTTATATTCATCTTGATTGTTCTTTTGAGATTAATTTAAGTTTAGGTAAATCAGGAATCTCATCAGGTCTAACACCTAATAAACGCAATGCTCCTCCCATAACTTCACTAAAAATAGGTGCTCCAACAAGACCTCCATAATATTTCCCAGCACTAGGCTCATCAATAACAATGACTAAGACATAACGTGGATTACTAATTGGGGCAATTCCTGCAAAAAAGGCGCGATGGACACTATTAGAATAATGCCCGTTGATTACTTTACGTGCCGTTCCAGATTTCCCACCAACTCTAAAACCAGGAACGGCAGCCCGTCGCCCGCTACCACCTTTGCCGACAACCGCTTCAAGCATAGTCACAACTTCATGGGCTGTTTTTTGGCTCATGACACGGTGTGTATCATCAAAAAGAGGTTTATCTTTTTTGATATGGAGCGGTTTATAAACACCGTCATTAGCAAGTACTGCGTACATTTGTGCCATTTGTAAGGTATTAATGGTGATGCCATACCCAAATGTTTTAGTTGCATATTCAAAGGAGTTTTTATTCCAAGCTTTAACATTACCTAAATAACCTGCTTGTTCACCTGTAAATTTTAAACCACTTTTTTGTCCAATTCCAAGAGACTTATAAGTATCGTATAATTTTTGGGGTGGAAAAGTTTGGGATATCTTAACCATGGCGATATTGCTTGATTTAACAATAGCTTTAGTTACGTCTATAAGTCCATTGCGCCCAACATCACGAATCATATGTTTGCCTAATGGCATAGCACCTGATCCTGTTTCTATCATAGTATGAGGTCGCCATAAACCTGTCTCTAATGCAGTTGCGACTACAAATGGTTTGATGATCGAACCTGGCTCAAATACATCTGTAACTACGCGGTTTTTTAGTAATTCACTTTTTCTTTGAGCGCGATCATTAGGATTGCCCGCAGGTTGATTAACTAGTGCTAGAATCTCACCAGTTTTAGCATCTGCAAGAATAAGCGAGCCTGCTGTAGCATTATTTTCTAAAACAGCTGTTTTAAGAGCTCGATAAGCTAAGTATTGTAAGCGCCGATCTATGGTGAGAGTAATATTTTCTCCTGCAAGTGGCTCATTAATAATTTCAATCTCTTCAATAATACGATCACGCTGATCTCTTAAAACACGCTTAGAGCCATTTTTACCTTGCAGAAGGTCGTTAAATGTTCTCTCTAAACCATCTTGACCTTGATCTTCAATATCTGTGAATCCTAAAATATGTGAGGTGACCTCAGCATCAGGATAATACCTACGATACTCTCGTTCTTGATGAATACCTGGGATATTTAAACGTAACAGGGCGCGAGACTGCTCGGGAATAAGTTGACGTTTTAACCAAACAAATTTTTTATCTTTACGTGACTCGATTAAGCTTACAAATTTAGCATAGGGAATATCTAGAGATTCTGCTATATCTTTATAATAATGCTCATAATTTACTAATATAGTTGGGTTTGCCCAAAAAGAAATAACAGGGGCAGATACAGCGATAGGCTCACCATTACGATCTAAAAACATTCCTCTATTTGCACTGATTGTAATAGTGCGGATGGCGCGATTATCGCCTGCATTTTGGAGAAAAGCTTGTTGGATGGGATAAAGTTGGTGATACGCGGCACGTGCAATAAGGGCTACGCCTAAAGATGTAAATAAAACGCCAATTAGCGCAATGCGCCAACTATTTTTAACCAATCCTCTAAGCTTCTCAAACCACACAAGTATCACCTTATTTAGTAATAATTAATCAGCAATAAATAACCAAAACTCCGTTATTGCGAGGCATTAGAAATGCTAGAAATTGAAATATCAGCAAGAGTTTTTATTTTATTATCATTGACATACACAACTGTAGTAGGATCAGGAATAACCATATCTAAATGCGTGCGAATATTTTTATCTAAAATAGCACCTGTTGCCAGCATACTTTTTTCAAGTCTCAATTGATTGTATTCAATCTCAAGCTCTTCTTGTTGAGTCAAGAGCTTTTCAATTTGATACCATGTCATTCGACTTTTATGCGTATCTTGAATTAGCATGAGACCTAGGGCTAATGAGACAGCTCCACAAAAAAACGAAACATAAACAGTCCATAAGCTTTTCATTTTATTTTATTTTCTCCGCAATTCTTAAAATAGCACTACGCGCCCGTGGATTTTGCTCACACTCAAGTATAGATGCTTTAATCGGCTTACCAATTAGTTTCAAACGAATCTCATTGGCATAGACAGGAACAGGTAAGTTAGGCATTAAATCTAGTTTCGTTGCATGAGAGCGCATAAATTGCTTTACAATTCGATCTTCTAGGGAATGAAAGCTAATCACAACTAATCTTCCTCCTATTTTTAGGCTATTTAAAGCAGCATCTAAGCCTTGGGCAAGCTCTTTTAACTCATTGTTTACTTCAATTCTAATCGCCTGAAAACAGCGAGTAGCAGGATGTTTATGCTTATCTTTAAATGGCATTGCTGCTGCAATAATTTCAGCTAATTGTAAGGTGCGGGTAATTGGGGTTTGGATTCGCGTATTTTCTATGGCAAAGGCTATTTTCATGGCAAATTTCTCTTCCCCGTAGCGGCTAAATACACGCGCCATCTCTTTTGCATCAGTAGTAGCTATCCAATCCATGGCACTAATGCCTGAACGCGTGTCCATACGCATATCTAAAGGACCATCTTTGCTAAAACTAAAGCCACGTAGCGGATCATCTAGTTGAGGGGATGAAACACCAATATCCATTAAAATGCCATCTATTTGAGTTAAAACACCAAGATATTGGGAGATATTTTCAAGCTCACTCATAGTGTTTGCACAAAAGATAAAGCTATTTTGCTTGCAGTTAAGAAGCTGGTTACTCTGATTAAAGTGCTCATTAGCATAAGTTTGTGCTTGTGGGTCACGATCTATCGCGATGAGTTTTCCATTTTGGAGTAGCTCTAAAATAGCCAAGCTATGTCCGCCACGCCCAAAAGTTGCATCAATGTAAACACCATCTTTGATAATAGCTAAACCTGATAAACATTCAGCAAGAAGTACACTTCGATGCGTCTTAGCAACAATTTCTTGTGAGTTTAAGTTTTTCATAGCTTTTATGTCTTGGTTAATGTTCAGTGCAAAGGTAAGATGTTTTTTATTAAATATTTCATTAAATATATGGGTTTATTTTCCACGATCACCCACATTCACCCACTATATCTTTCAATTAAGTTTCCGTCAAGGATATTAAGTTTTAGCTAAGCTTATTAACCAATAGTAATCTTTTAGTTATTGACATTATTGATAAATAGATTAGGATTCACTAGAATTAACATAGTTATATTAAAAGCTTATCTTAAGATTACTTTTTATATTATCAATCATTAATTATTTTTATTATGATATTATTAGATTTCTAGCTCTATTTAAATGGTATAAATATATACATATGAAAATACCTTCCTTGTGGGACTCCAAAAACTTGTTAAGCACTATGCTTTTGCCTTTAAGTAAGCTTTATACGTGTGTAGCTAATTTAAATAAATCCAAAGGATTAGCAAAAAGTAAGCTTTATGTGAATCCTGTGCATGATGCACTTGTTTTGGTTGTAGGTAATATTAATGTGGGCGGTACTGGCAAAACGCCTGTTATTTTGGCACTTATTACCTTTTTTAAAGAAAATAATATTAATGTAGGTGTTATTTCAAGAGGATATGCACGAAAGAGCAAGGGTTTAATTATTGCAAGCCAGATATCAACAGCAGCAGATTTAGGTGATGAGCCTTTTTTAATTTATACAAATAAAAAAGTGCCTCTTGTCGTTTGTAATGAT
>BHEQ01000050.1 GCA_003864535.1 Gammaproteobacteria bacterium | reverse complement strand
GGTTTATGCTGGGTTCACACCGAGCGTTTGATCAAGAAACTTGTTGGTTTTGATGATAAACAACGCAGCGATCTTACGAAAATTATTGATAAAATATGGAAGCTTTATAGGTGTTTAAAAGAGTATAAATCTTCTCCAAATGATAATTTTGCGATGCTTTGCTCAGATGAGTTTGACCGTATTTTCACGAAAAAAACAGGCTTTGCAACCTTAGACAGCGCTTTATCACGGATATACTCTCATAAAACAGAACTATTGCTTGTTTTAGCGCGTCCAGATGTTCCAATTCATACAAATGGAAGCGAAACAGATATTCGAGAATTTGTCAAAAAAGCCAAAATAAGCGGCGGAACACGCAGTGATCTTGGTAAGATTTGCCGAGATGCGTTCGCAAGCCTCAAAAAAACTGCAAGAAAACTAAAAATCTCTTTTTGGGACTTTATTTATGATCGAATCACCAAAGCAGGTAAAATTCCGCCACTTTTTGAAATTATTAGAGAAAGAGCAACGTAAAAATATCATTTTTACCTTTGGTTATTGAGAAGTTACTGCTTTTGTAGTATTTACTTTATAATAATCATATTTAACTAATTAATATTATTATTATTATCAATTCCTATAAAGATAGATAAATACTCTAAAGAATGTAGCTTGATTGTAGGTTCTTTATTTGACATGTAAAGTGCTCATGGACAAAAATATATAGATATAGCTTTTTTATCTATGATTTGAGCAGGATTTTACTTGTTTTATAGAAATTGCTTGCAATAGCATAATATAAATCATATAATTCTTGTATCTACAATGTAGAATATAAAAAGAGGTAAGAATTATGATCACTCATGCAAAAATACAAAAATGGGGCAATAGCCTAGCTCTTCGCTTAGCAGGTCCAATCAAAGATATTCCTAATTTAACCCAAGGAATGCTGGTTGATATTGAAATTACTGAAGATGGCTTTACAGTTCGTAAATCTCAGGAAAAACATACATTTCCTTTTACTGAAGCGCAGCTAGTTCAATCATTAAGCCCTTATGCTGCACATGCAGATGAGCTGGCTTTATTGCTAGAAACGGAGATTTATGATAGCTAAAACTGCATATATACCTGATAGAAACGATATTATTATCTTGGATTTTGAGCCAAGCAAAGGTCGTGAAATTGGCAAATATAGACCCGCATTAGTTTTATCTTCCAAAGGATATAATCGCAATACAGGTTTAATTATTTGCTGCCCAATTAGCACGAGTATTCGCAATACTCAAACTGAAGTAACTATCTCGAATTTGGAGTATCCTTCTGTTGTTGCAGCTAGTTTAATCCAAACTCTATCATGGACAGATAGAAACGCAAAATTCATAACTTGCGCTGAAAATGACGTTATGACCCAAGTTCTCCAAAGAATATTACCGCTAATTTGTGGTGATTCTCTGGTAAACTTTTTTAAAGAATAATTGTAACTACTCAGCAGAAATATCATTATGATTTCTATGTGTTTTATTTTTAAAATTAATCTAGCTGGTATGCTTGACAAGGTAAATGATGATCATGCGCCGCTATTAATTACACGCTAAAATGGAAAATCAGCAGTAATTATAAGTTTAGATGATTTTAAATCTTATGAAGAAACAGCTTACTTAATGTCCAGCCCTAAAAATGCTAACCGCTTAAATTAATAAGAATCATCAACCCAAACACGCATTTCTCCAATACCGCGATTTCCCCACGCAAAATAAGGAACAAATACTGCGGGTTGCGGTGTTTTAGAAGCTGTTTTGGAATCTAAAATATACAGCGCATCATTATCTTCATTATTATCTTCATCATCATTAGCATCTTCTTTTAAAAGAGTTGTTTGGAGTAAAGTCTTACCTGTTAATGCACCAACGCCTTTTATTAATGCAAATGTTGCTGTGCGGGCTAAACTTAATTGATGTAAATCTTCTCCGTTATCTGCTTGTTCAAGACAATAAACTAAAGGTCCACGAGAAATTGCAATTTTTCCTATATTTTGGCGTAATTTAGGATGACTTTTTACTCTTAATACTTCCATTTTTAAAGTTAATTCAATATGATCATCATTTTTCCATTCACGCGTGATGTGCGCATAACCTTTTAAGCTAATCTTATCTAAAGATATTTTCTGACCGTTAACAGCAATACTTGGATTTTTACACCACAACGGTAAACGCAAAGCAATTGTATACTCAACAGCATTTTGACAAGCGACTTTTAAAGAGATTTGCTCTTCCCATGGATAATTACATGCCATTGTTAAAGTTACCTCTTCATTGTTTAAAGTTAACTTTGTTTGACTTGCGATATATAAATTTGTATATATTACCTTATCTTTTTGAGTATAAATATATTGACCTAAAGATGAGATGATCCGCGCAATATTAGGTGGACAACAAGCACAACTAAACCAGCGTTGACGCACAGGTTTAACATGATCATAAATATGATTATGCGGAATATGCTTGGGTGAGACTTCCAATGGATTTACATAGAAAAAATGTTTACCATCTAACGCCATACCTGCCAAAACAGTATTATATAAAGCGCGTTCCATAACATCCGTATAGATGCGATCAGGCTCTAGTTGCATCATTCTATTTGCAAACATAATCAAACCTATAGAAGCGCAAGTTTCTGTATATGCAGTATCATTAGGCAAATCATAATCACTGGTAAACGACTCACCGCGTCCTTGTGCGCCTATCGCTCCTGTAATATACATTTGGCGACAGGTCATGTTATTCCATAAGCGTTTACAAGTCTCAATCTTATCCTTATCTGCGCTTAATCTGGCTAAATGGGCAACTCCTGTATATAAATATACAAAGCGTACCGCGTGACCAACCGCAACTTTTTGATCACTAATGGGAAGATGAGCTTGGCTGTAAGCGCGATCTTTAGACATCCACGCAGGACCATAATGATCATAATGATAAACTCCTAAGCGTTTTCTAGATTCAACAGCATAATAATGTTGATCAGAATCATAATTAGCTCCGCGCTGCTCAACAAAATAACGTGCAAGAGATTGATAACGCTCATTACCTGTCACTTCATATAAGCGCATCAAAGCAAGTTCAATCTCAGGATGACCAGGATAGCCTTGGAGCTTATTAGTTTCTAATCCAAAAACAGTATCGATATAATCAACAAAACGACACATTGCATCTAAAAACCTACGCTTACCTGTCGTATTAAAATAGGCAACAGCAGCTTCAATTAAATGCCCTGCACAATATAGCTCATGGCATTCTGCTAGATTTGTCCATCTATTGTCAGGCTCTTTCACCGTAAAATAAGTATTTATATAGCCATCTTTATGCTGTGCTTTTATGATTAATTCAATTGTCTCATCAGCTGTTTGCTCCAAAGCTGCATCTGGATATTTACATAAGCTATAAGCTACAGCTTCTAACCATTTAGCAAGATCGCTATCTTGAAAAACCATATCATAAAATTCAGCCTCTTTTTCTAGAGGATTATTATCTTGTCGGGCAATATTTTCCAATTTTGCTGCAGCAATTTTAAAATTCTCAATTGAATGACTAGCTTCGATATCTGGGATCGCATCATTAAGTGCACCCCATTGATAAGGAATGGCAATATCTTTAATGAGATGTTGGTATTCTGACCAAAAAGGATCCGTAATATCAACTTTTTTTAAATCAATTTCCATGGGGGCGATAGAAGTAAATTTCATAATAATCTCCTGATAATTAAGTGTTAAAGAAAGCCTAACCCGTATAGAATTAGGCTTATTTTTGATATATTTGTTTATGAAGCCCTGCGAGCTTTTAAATCAGCTGCAATTTGCGCCAAGAACTTGTTATTAAGTTTACACCGCAAAATAACAAGGGCTAGTAATAAATGGATGATTGCGGGGATAATTGTTTCTAACAAAGTCATTCCATGTAAAGAGGCTGGAGTTTGGTTTTCCATTCCAGCTTTATAGGAAACTAAAACAAAGACAATACTCACAACGCCAGCTCCGCCTGCCCATGCTAGTTTGCAAAAGAAAAGGTTAAAAGCAAAGTTTAAGCCTGAAGAGCGCACTTTGTTTTTCCAATCACCATAATCATCAGCATAAGACATCATCGCAAAATGAATCGGCAAGGTAAATCCTAATATAACACCGTTAATTAACATAAGAATCAACCATAAAGTTTGATTGCTTGATGAAATAAAATAAAGTGCAATGCCATATATAAATAAAAATACATTACTTAAAAAATAAACACGTAGCGCATCAGTTTTTTTGGTTATTTGCCCTGCAATAATAACTCCAATAATGCTTGCTACAGTAATTACTGCAAAAAACATCGAAGTATAAGCAACATCGCCTTGTAAGACATAAGTAATAAAGTACATATAACCGCCACTACGCGTATTAAAGACCATCATTAATAAGAAAGACATTACGAGCATCAGCAATAATTGATCATTTTTACGGATACTTACAATATGTTGTTTAATAGTAAAAGAGCCTAAATTACTCGTTGGAATGTGCTCTTTTACAGTGAAAAAACAAGCAAGAAACATTAATACCGCAATACAACACACAACTCCAACACCTGCTTGATATCCCCAGACTTGATCACCTTTGCCAAAAAATGCAATTAATTGAGGTAAGCCAACGGAAACGATAAATCCTGCCATCCCTGTTAATACAAAACGATAAGTTTGCGCAGACATTATCTGCTCATGATTAGTTGTCATTGAATTAATCATAGCGCAATATGGAACATTAATTGCAGTGTAAGAGAGCGATAAAAACATATATGTTACAAAAGCATAGACTACTTTCATCTCATAACTCATGCTTGGTACTGTAAAGGTTAAGATACATGCAACTCCAACAGGGAGCGCAACCCACAATTGCCATGGACGGAAGCGACCATGGCGCGAAGAGGTTTTATCCGCAATGATTCCCATTAAAGGGTCAGTTACAGCATCAATAATTCGCGCCAGCACCATAATTGTGCCTAAAATACCAGGTGCTAACCCAAAAATATCGGTATAGAAAAAAGTTAAAAAATTACCAATCAAAGCAGTAATAATCGTTCCGCCTGCATCGCCTAGGCCGTAACCTATTTTCTCAGTAACAGAAAGTTTACCATTATGTGAATTTATATTAGTATTTTCATTCATATATTTAACTCCAATAATTATAATAATAATAACAAAAAGGGCATATCTATTAATTGCTTTTTCTGCGTTACGCAATTTTATTAAAATGCTAATTTACCTATGTAAACTTCGCTTTTAATAAAATAGCAAGCCTTGAAAAATTTAATTTATAGAAGTCCCCATAACAAGAAAGCCTCACTATTCTTAAAAATAAATATCTTTTTATACGATATATCTAATTGATTTTTTTATATTTAATCATCAAAACAATATGTGAATTAAAATTAATGTAGTTTTAGTGTAGCTATTTTTAGATATAAATAAAGTGGGTATGAACAAAAATATACACATTCAGCTTTTTTATCCATGTTAATAGCAAAATATACCTAGAAAAATTAATTATCCCTGTCAAGATAGACACATTATTTTAATGTTGCAGTTAGGAATGATCTTATGGGCTCTAAAAATGATAAATTAGTTATAGGCTTGGATTTTGGGAGTGATTCAGTACGCGCTTTATTGATCAATTGTAAGAATGGGCAAGAAATTGATAGCTATGTAGTTGATTACCCAAGATGGAAGCAGGGTTTATTCTGTCAGCCACAGCTTCAGCAATTTAGACAACATCCACGCGATTATATTGAGTCAATGACAATTGCGATGACAAAAGTGATTGAAAAATTACCTGACACAGAACGCTTAAATATCGTAGGAATTGGAGTGGATACCACAGGCTCAACCCCAGCTCCGATTGATGCAGATGGCAATGTTTTAGCACTCCTAACAGAATTTGAACAAAACCCAAATGCGATGTTTATACTTTGGAAAGATCACACCAGCATCGCTGAGGCTGAAGAGATTACCGCTTTATGCAAAAGTGGCAAATATGAAGACTATTCAAAATATATTGGTGGTTTGTATTCTGCAGAATGGTTTTGGGCAAAAGCATTGCATATCTCCAGAAATGATACCTTTGTGCGTGCTAAGGCGCAAAGTTGGATTGAGCTTTGCGACTGGGTTCCTGCTATTTTATCAGGCACACAAGCTCCCAAGAATATTAAACGCGGACGCTGCGCTGCTGGGCATAAGAGCTTATGGCATCCGCAGTGGGGTGGCTTGCCTGCTCGTGAGTTTTTAGCAGAGCTATCTCCTTATTTAGTTGAAGAGCTTGATTTTCCCTTATTTACAGATACTTATACCGCAGATATTCCTGTGGGTAATTTGACCAAAGAATGGGCAGATAGGCTCAATCTATCTGAGTCTGTGCTAATTTGTGGCGGCGAGTTTGATTGCCATATGGGCGCGGTTGGCGCTGGTGCTGGCTTAAATAATTTAGTAAAAGTGATTGGAACTTCAACTTGTGATATTTTAATGGCAAGCCATGAATCTATAGGCACAAAAACAATCAAAGGGATTTGTGGACAGGTAGATGGCAGCGCAATAGCTGGCGTAATTGCTTTAGAAGCTGGGCAATCAGCCTTTGGCGATATGTACGCATGGTTTGCACGTTTAATGCAGTGGCCTTTGCAAATGGCAGCCGAGCAATATCCTCAAATAACTCCGCAGTTACAAGATATCCAAACTCAGCTTATTCCGCTATTAACCGAACGTTTTGCTGCAAGTGTTGATTATGAAAATCTTCCTATGGTTTTAGATTGGTTTAATGGAAGACGCACGCCATTTGCCAATCAACGTCTCCAAGGTGTGATCAGCCATTTAACGCTTGCTACTGATGCCCCAAATTTATTTGGAGGTATGATCGCAGCTACTGCCTTTGGAGCGCGCAATATTATGGAATGCTTTGAAAACCAAGATGTTCCCGTGACCGCAGTTACCGCACTTGGTGGGATTGCACGTAAATCACCCACGATTATGCAAATTTGTGCGGATGTTTTAAATCGTCCCATAAATGTCGTGGCATCCGACCAATGTTGCGCCCTTGGAGCTGGAATTTTTGCAGCTGTTGCCGCTGGTGTTTATGCTGATGTGCCTGCAGCTCAAGTCGTAATGGCGAGTAATATAGAGACTATCTATCATCCGCAAGCGGCGCAGGTTGAGCAGTATGAGCGTTTATATCAGCAATACCTTGCGTGGAGTCAGGTATCTGAAAAAATGTATTGATCTAGCTGGGATTTTACAGCTCCTCCCTGCGAAGGGAGGTTGGGAGGGGATTTTTAAAATCCTTAACTTAATAGAGTTATATAAAAACCCTTCAATTCTTAATCTTTATAATTAATCAAAATCAGGAGTTTTATTATGCAGTTATTTAAATCATTAGAAGTTTGGTTTGTAGTTGGAAGTCAACAGCTTTATGGATCTAAAACCTTAGATAGCGTCTTGGAGAATGCCACAAAAATAGTGGTGGCATTAAACTCGCTTTCAGTTAATCCTTTACCTATAAAAATAGTGCTCAAGCCTCTAGCGACAAGTGCTGATGAGATTGCTAATATCTGTAAAGATGCCAATCATTCGCCTCAATGTATCGGCTTGATTACTTGGATGCACACATTTTCTCCAGCTAAAATGTGGATAGCTGGATTAACTGCGCTGCAAAAGCCATTTTTACATTTACATACCCAATTTAATGCGCACATTCCGTGGGATAGTATGGATATGGCGTTTATGAATCTTAACCAAGCGGCGCATGGTGATCGTGAATTTGGGTTTTTAGGCGCACGCTTACGCAAAGCACGCACGATTGTTGTTGGGCATTGGCAAGATCCTTGCGTTGTGCAAAAAATAGGGCAATGGATGCGTGTTGCTTGCGCGGTGCATGAGAGCCAATCTATGCAAGTTGCGCGTTTTGGCGATAATATGCGTGATGTCGCGGTTACCGAAGGTAATAAAGTTTCTGCACAAATTAAATTTGGCTACTCTGTGAATGGCTATGCTTTGGGTGATCTTGAAAAAGTCCAAAATGCAGTTACCCAAACTGAAGTTAACGCATTAGTTGAAGAATATGAAGCGAGCTATACTTTAACCAAAAGAGTCCAAATTGGGGGCGAGAAACGCCAATCAATTATTGATGCGGCGCGGATAGAGCTAGGCATAAAACACTTTTTAGAGCGCGGAAATTTCCAAGCTTTCACCACAACTTTTGAGAATCTTTATGGATTAAAGCAACTTCCAGGGCTTGCAGTGCAACGCTTAATGCAGCAAGGTTATGGTTTTGCAGGAGAAGGCGATTGGAAAACTGCCGCGCTTTTACGCACCATGAAAGTAATGGGCGGGATAAATAGCCCAACCTCATTTATGGAAGATTACACCTATCACTTTGAAGATGGCAATGACATGGTTTTAGGCTCACACATGTTAGAAGTTTGTCCGACAATTGCCAAAGATAAGCCTGTTTTAGATGTCCAGCCTTTAGGGATTGGCGGCAAGGATGATCCGGCACGATTGCTCTTTAATGGCTCTAAAGGTGCGGCAATTAATGCAAGTTTGATTGATTTAGGGAATCGATTTCGTTTGATCATAAACTCGGTAGATGCACTTGATATTACTCAAGAGCTGCCAAAACTTCCTGTTGCACGTGCTCTATGGAAACCACTGCCAGATTTAGCAACCGCAGCGCAGGCGTGGATTATCGCAGGTGGAGCGCATCATACTGTATTTAGTCAGGCTTTGAGCATAGATGATATGCGCATTTATGCACAAATGATGGATATTGAAATCGTCCATATTGGTGCGGATACAAAAATTCCTGCATTTATGCAAGAAATAAATTGGAATGAAGTGTTTTATCAATTAAAATTGTAAAGTTTTTAAAACATGCCTTTCCTAAGAGTTAGGCTTTCTATAAATGCTCAACTTAAATAGGATATTTCATGTCAAATAAAAGCCTACAAGATTTAAAACAAGCTGTTCTAGATGCTAACTTAGCGCTGCCTAAATATGGTTTAGTTACTTTCACTTGGGGGAATGTTTCTGCGATTGATCGTAAAGCTGGGCTTGTCGTAATCAAGCCATCAGGGGTTGAATATGAACATATGCATGTAGATGATATGGTTGTAGTTGATCTTAAAGGTAATATTATCGAAGGTTCTAAAAAACCATCTTCAGATACCGCAACGCATTTAGTGCTTTATCAAGCTTTCCAAGATATTGGCGCAATTGTGCATACACATAGCCGTTATGCTACATCTTGGGCGCAAGCAGGTTGTTCTATACCTGCTTTTGGGACAACTCATGCCGATTACTTTTATGGGCAAATTCCTTGCACGCGTTTAATGACAAATGCTGAGATAACAAGTGAATATGAGCATGAAACAGGTAAGGTGATTGTTGAGACATTTAAATCCCAAAATATAGATCCTAACCAAGTTCCAAGCGTATTAGTCAATGCGCACGGCCCTTTTTCGTGGGGTAAAGATGGTCTAGATGCTGTGCATAATGCTGTTGTTTTAGAAGAGATTGCGATGATGGGAATTCAAACGCGATTATTAAACCCACAATCTGCGGCAATGCAACAGGTTTTATTGGATAAGCATTTTTTAAGAAAACACGGTAAGAATTCGTATTATGGGCAGTAAGTTTTATGAGGTTAACTATTATGAGATCTATCTATCCTGAAGAACAACATGACCCACTGCTACCAGGTTATTCTTTTAACCGTTATCTAGTCGCTGGGAAAACGCCTATTTTTGAAAATGGTCCACTTGATTTTGTAATAGATCGCCCTTTTGGTATGAGTGGTTATATTTTAAATATGACAGTAGAAGGGCAAGGCAAGGTTTTTGAAGGAGAAGATGAGTTTTATTGCAATGAAGGTGATTTACTGCTTTTCCCTCCTGATTACGCTCACTATTATAGGCGTTCACCCCACTCTTTAAGCTGGCAACATCGCTGGGTCTATTTTCGCCCACGTGCATATTGGGCAAATTGGCTAAAATGGAAAAAGACAAGCAATGGTATCGGACAATTATCTTTAAGTTTAAATATGGAAAATAAAAAACATATTATTCAAGAATTTGATCAATTGCTTAATCAGATAGATCAAACATATAAAGCAGGACGTTCAACCTCAGAAGATCTCGCAATTAATTTATTAGAGCGTTTACTTATCCGTTGTTTTGAAGAGTCGAGTGACTTCTTAACTAAAAAAATTGATCCACGTATTCAAGATGTTTGCCAATATCTAACTGAAAACTTAGCCCAAGAGCGTTCACTTGAACAAATAGCACGCCATATTTGCTTATCACCCTCACGCTTAGCGCATTTATTTCGTAAGGAAACAGGAGTTAATTTAATGCGCTGGCGTGAAGATCAAAGAATAAGCTTAGCTAAACAATTATTACAAAATCCAGCGATCTCTATCGCCAAAATTGCAAATGAAGTAGGTTATGAAGATCAATTTTATTTCTCACGTGTATTTTTAAAGCGCGTTGGAATTAGCCCAAGCTTATTTCGCAAAGATTTAGCTGTACCTTAGATAAGAGGCGCGTATTAAATTAAACGTAATGGCAAAGGTTGATCTAAACACAATGCAAGCATCCGTGTGACTTCATATTCTTCATCTGTAATATGGTTATCTGACAAAACTAAAGCCATAATACTTTTGATAAGTAATTCTTCTTGTGATGGTTGCAAGCCCATGAGCTTACTAAGGCTGCTGCTTAATTTTTCAGGCCACATGGCATCTAACAAAGGAATATCACCTTTAAAATTAGGATATAAATTTGCCATTTGATCTGCAAAACTTCTTTGTCTAACCAAAAT
>BHEQ01000049.1 GCA_003864535.1 Gammaproteobacteria bacterium | reverse complement strand
GTCTTGATAATATCAGTCAATGAAGATTCAATGCCATATTGATGTTGCACATCAACAAAAGACTTAATAAAAGCATACACAAAAAATGAGAACGCGATCATCCATATTATAATCAATGGATAAGCAATATAATTTGGCGGTTTCTTAAGAAAATTCTTTATTTTAATGATTTTAATCATATCAAATCTCCCTAGCGTTCTTTTGGATCAAGCGCATCGCGTAAGCCATCGCCAAGAAAATTTAAGGAAAAGAGCATGATTGATAAGAACAGCGCGGGGAAAATAAGCATCCACCAATAGGATTCCATAACTTTAGCACCGTCACTAATAAGCACACCTAAGGATGTTAGCGGTTCTTGAACGCCTAAGCCTAAAAATGAAATAAAGCTTTCCATCATAATTACTTGGGGAATGGTTAAGGTGATGTAAACGATAACTGGCCCTAAAATGTTGGGAATAACATGTTTAAAAATAATCTTCCACGTCGGCAGACCGCAGGCAATTGCTGCTTCAATAAATTCTTTATTACGAATCGAGAGCGTTTGCCCACGCACAATCCGCGCCATTGTTAGCCATTCAACACAGCCAAGAGCGATAAAAATCAAGAAGATATTTCTGCCAAATACCACCATCAATAAAATCACAAAAAACATGAAGGGGAGGGCGTACATGATATCGACAAAACGCATCATCAGCATATCAGTTTTGCCGCCCATATAACCTGCAACTGCGCCATAAGTTATGCCAATTCCAACCGCGACAACTGTCGCAAGCAAGCCTACAAGAAGAGATACGCGCATTCCATACAGGGTTCTTACAAATAAATCACGCCCATTTGCATCAGTTCCAAACCAGAATTTTTCACCAATATTAGGTGCAACTTGAATAGAGTCCCAATAAATCTCATCTAAAGGATGCGATGCAATCCATGGCGCTAAAATCGCCATAAGTGTAAAAATAATAAGGATAATCATCGCGACAACCGCCGCTTTATTTTTAAGTAACCGCCGCCGTGCATCAATCCAAAGGCTGCGCCCTTGTAAGGTGCTGCTATTTGCAAGTACTTCCATCTGCTGTGCATTATGTTGCTTTGTTTTATTATTTAATTGATTATTAATTAAATTATTACTATTAATATTATTATGGATATTTTTATTACGCGGAGCTTCGTTCATATTTATGCTCCTTGGATTTTTGGATCAAGAACGCTGTAGAGAAGATCAACAATGATATTCATCAACATAATTAATGTTGCAGATAAAATAACAACGCCCATTACCAGAGTGTAATCACGATTTAATGCCGCTTGAACAAAATAACGTCCAACGCCTGGGATTTGATAAATTGTTTCAATCACTAAAGAGCCAGTTACAAGGCTTGCAATCGCAGGACCTAAATAAGAAACAACAGGCAATAACGCGCCGCGAATGGCATGGCGTAAAATTACCCATTTTTCAGATAAGCCTTTAGCGCGGGCGGTACGAATGTAATTAGCATTTAAAACTTCAATCATACTGCCGCGGGTTAAACGGGAAATATATGCAATTTGCGGTAATGCTAAAGTGATTACGGGCAATATTTTATATTTTAACTCACCCTCACCCCAGCCGCCAACAGGCAACCAGCCTAAATAAACGCCAAATAATAAGGTCAAGAGTGGCGCCATGACAAAAGTTGGGACGGCAATACCTGTCATCGCAAAACCCATCACCGTATAATCTGCCCAAGTATTTTGTTTTAAAGCGGCAAAAATACCAAAACTTAAGCCAAAGAGCATCGCCAAAATAACCGCAGCACTGCCTATTTGTAAGCTTGCTGGGAGTCCTGCTTTAATTAGCTCAATCACTGTGAAATCACGTTGCTTAAAAGATGGCCCAAAATCACCTTTAACTATACCTTTTAAGTATTTGAAATATTGTTCATATAAAGGGCGATCCAAACCATATTCAGCCAGAACTTTTCTCTCAATCTCTACAGGTAAGGCGCGTTCTGTGGTAAAAGGCCCGCCTGGTGCTAAGCGCATCATAAAAAAAGCTAGCGTAATAATAATCAATAAGGTTGGAATCGCTATGAGTAAGCGTTTGATTAATTGTTTAAGCATAAATAGTCCTGTTGCGTAAGTTTCGCACTAGTTTAGCACTCTAATACTATTAATAGATGCTTAGGGTACATCTATCTGTTCTTTTTCTGCGCTTTTAATAATATCGCAAGCCGTGAAAAATCTAATTTATAAAAATCCCATTGAAGGGACTGGGTTTGGAAATTGATATTCCAAATCCCAGATTCCTATTTTAAATAGCCTATTTTAAAAAGCCTATTTTAAAAGCCTAACCAGCTTATTTATTCGACAATTTCAAGCCAGCGCACAGGATTGGCACCGAGTGAGAAAAAGGTCATGTTTTTAATACGATTATTTAATAAGCTAAATTTGGCATAATACATGACAGGCATGGTTGCAGCTTCATCTAAAATAATCTGTTCTGCTTGTTTTAGAACTTTAGCACGCCCTTTAAGATCAATTAATTTAGTTGCATCATCCATTAGTTGATCAAATTTAGGATTACTATAATTATTATAATTTTGCTGCCCTGTTTTTGTTTCTAATAAATACAGGAATGTTTGTGGATCAGAATAATCAGCAATCCAGCCAGCGCGTCCAAGATCATAATTTTTTTGCTTTAACGCATCATAATGTGGAGTTACTTCTTGATTAAATAGCTCAACTTCAATTCCAAGTTTTTTCCACATCTGCGCCATTGCAATCGCAATCCGTTTGTGATTATCACTCGTGTTATAACTCATGGTGAATTTTAAAGGATTATTTGGACCAAAACCTGCCTCTGCTAATAATTCTTTGGCTTTAGCGTCTTTATCTGCTTGAGATAAGTCCTTCCACGTAAATTCTGCAGGCCCGCCTTCATAATTTTTAATACCTTTAGGGACAAAGCTATACGCAGGAGTCCAGCCACCTTTGAGGACTTTTTCGGTGAGAATTTCACGGCTAAAGCCCATATTTAATGCCTGTCTTACGCGAACATCATCAAACGGAGGTTTTTTGTTATTAATCGCATAAAAATAAACTCCAGCATAATAACCTTCGCGAAACTCATTTTTAAGATCAACTTTAATTTTAGGCAGTTGATCTTCAGGAAGATCATCAACATAATCAACCTCACCGGCGCGAAAACGCTTAAGCCATGCGGAACGATCTTCACCTGAATAAAAAATAATATTCTCAATCTTAACATTTGCAACATCATAAAATTCTGGGTTTTTAGTCATTTTAATATGGGTATTTGGGCGCCATTCAACAAGTTTATACGCACCATTACCGATAAAGTTTTGTGGTTTTGTCCACTCATTACCATATTTTTCAATCGCCTGTTTAGGCACAGCATACGAGGCATAATGAACTAGTAGTTGGGTAAAATAAGGCGCAGGCGCACGTAAAGTTACTTGAAGGGTTTTATCATCCAAAGCTTTAGCACCAATTTCAGTGCCTGTACCTGCTGCAAATTCATCAATTCCTTCAACAATGCTCATAAAAGTTGCGTAAGGAGAAGCGACTTTAGGATCGGCGATACGTTTCCAAGAATAAACATAATCCTCAGCTACAAGCGGCGTGCCATCGCTCCATTTAGCATCGTCGCGCAGTTTAAAAGTATAAACTAAGCCATCAGGGCTCACCTCATAGCTTGCAACTGTGCCAAGAATAGTATTTTCATCTTTATCATTGGTAAAGAGCCCCAAAAATAGCTGGGTCATGATGGCGTTTTCCCACGTTCCTGAAACTTTATGTGGATCAAGCGAGGCCGGCTCGCCCATATACGCCATCCGAATCGTGTTTTTTAAATCTTGAGCAAAGCTTAGAGTGCTTAAGCTTAGGCCTAAAGCTAGTGTGAGCCCAAGTAAACCTTTTTTAATAATTAGGTGCTGATTATTTTTCATATGATCTTCTCTGTTAGTTAGTTGATAATAATATTATATTATCGATACTGTAGCTAATAGGCATTAAACAAGTCTTAAGCTTGTCCTTGAGGCTAATACTAAGTCAGTTTTTATTTATCGACAACTAATATTAAATTTAGTACAACAATATAATAAAATCAGCTATGATTAAAAATAAAAAATAAAAAATAAAAATCAAATAAAACAGGGGGTTTTCTATGACAGCAACGCTTATTAATCACCAATATAAATTGAGTGATCATTATGATCTAGCTCAAACGCATGTTTATATTACAGGAACTCAGGCATTAGTTAGGATAATGCTTGCTCAAGCAGCGCAAGATCGGGCACAAGGATTGCAAACAGCAGGTTATGTCTCAGGTTATCGCGGCTCACCGCTTGGAGGAGTTGATTTAGAGATGTGGCGCGCCAAATCAGCTTTAGATTTAGCTAAGATTACTTTTCAGCCTGGAATTAATGAAGAGCTTGCTGCAACCTTAGTTATGGGAACCCAAAAAACAGAATTTGACCCGCTTAAAAATATAGATGGCGTGTTTGCAATGTGGTATGGCAAAGGTCCGGGAGTTGATCGCGCCGGGGATGCTCTTAAGCACGGATCAGCTTTTGGATCTTCACCTAACGGCGGTGTCTTGGTTGTTTTGGGGGATGATCATACTTCAATCTCATCATCAATGTCGCACCAAAGTGACTTAGTGCTTAAGGCTTTTCGTATGCCTGTTATTCATCCTGCGAGTATCGCTGAGTATGAAGCATTTGGCTTGTGGGGATTTGCATTATCACGTTACTGTGGGGCTTGGGTAGGATTTAAAGCGGTCTCATCTATTGTTGAAGGCAAAACAACCGTCCCACTGCAACCACATTTTAAAATTGATCTACCAACAGATTTTAAATTTCCGCCAGACGGTGTGCATTATCGCTGGCCGGATTTTCCGAGTATGAAAATTGAACAGCGAATGCTCCAAAAATTAGC
This sequence comes from Gammaproteobacteria bacterium, assembly GCA_003864535.1. Taxonomy (GTDB): domain Bacteria; phylum Pseudomonadota; class Gammaproteobacteria; order Cardiobacteriales; family Wohlfahrtiimonadaceae; genus BHEQ01. Next base: position 5,936 of record BHEQ01000049.1, on the reverse strand, counting down.
CGCTGCCTCTCATTTTGCCAAGCATAATCCTTTGGATAAAATGATTTTAGCCCCTGATTATGTTTCTGATCATGTTCCTGATTATATCGCTGATTATACTACGCTCATAATTGTAGTTGGTAAGGCATATTATGATTTTCTTGAGTGTTTAAGAATGCTCGGGCTTGACTTAAATAAGCTGCAAGCTCAAAAAATTGGCTTATATAAAGTAGGGCTGGTCTATCCATTTGATATAAATTCATTAAAGCCGCATCTTGATAAGGTTGAGATGATTTTTGTAATTGAAGAGAAGATGGGAGTAGTTGAAGATCAGCTTAAATCATTATTATTTAATCAAAATCAGGACTTATCACCTAAGCTGGCACTGCAGATTATCGGTAAATTTGATTTAGATGGGCAGTGCTTAGTTCCTGAAATTGAAGAGTTATCTGGCAGCGTATTATTAAATCCTCTAATTTATTTATTTGAAAAAATAAAATTTGCAGAATCTTCAAGTTATCCTATTCATGATCTGATCATGATCAAACCATCACCCGTGCCTGATTTTGTAAGACGCCCTTATTTTTGCTCAGGCTGCCCGCATAATACCTCGACAAAAGTTCCAGAAGGATCAATTGCCCAAGGTGGGATTGGGTGTCATTTTATGGCAAGTTGGATGAATCGCGAGACAGAAAGCATTACCCAAATGGGAGGCGAGGGCGTAGATTGGTCTGGGCGCTATCTATATACTAAGCGTCCGCATGTATTTCAAAATCTAGGTGATGGAACTTATTTTCATTCAGGTCACTTAGCGATTCGCCAAGCTTTAAGCACGCGCCTAGATGGTGGCGGTGGCACTAATATAACCTATAAAATCCTCTTTAATGACGCCGTGGCTATGACAGGTGGGCAGCCAGTTGATGGCATGATGAGCGTACCACAACTTACCCATGTGCTTGCCGCTGAAGGTGTTACTGCGATTGCGGTGGTCAGTGAAGATAAGGCGCGATATTATCAAGCAGATTATTTAGCGAGTATTGGCGCTTGGAATAATAAGCATAAATATCCACATAATTGGTTTATGCATAATATAAGTGGTTATATTCAATATTTAAGCCATATTACGCAAAGATTATTAAATAATGCACCTTTCTCAAAAATAACTACGGTACATGATCGTTCTCATTTAGAAGCGGTACAGCGTACATTACGTAAAGTTAAAGGTGTGAGCATTTTAATTTATGATCAAACCTGCGCTGCTGAAAAAAGACGGCGTAGGAAGCGCAATCTTTATCCAACGCCACCTGTGCGCACTTTTATTAATCATCGCGTTTGTGAGGGTTGTGGGGATTGTTCAGAGCAATCAAATTGTTTATCCGTCATGCCAATTGCAACAAATTACGGGATTAAACGTCAGATTGATCAATATAGTTGCAATAAAGATTTTTCCTGCATAACAGGATTTTGTCCATCATTTGTAAGTATTGAAGGCGGGGAGCTGCGTCCAAAAATCCAATCTAAACTTGAAAAGCAGCGCTGGCATGATGCGCTAGCTAATTTGCCTAAACCTGATATTGTGTGTCTTATTGAGCAAAATGCTTACCAAATCTTAGTCGCAGGCATTGGTGGTTCAGGAATTGTAACCGTGAGCGCATTAATTGCAATGGCGGCGCATCTTGAAGGTAATTACGCGAGTGTTCTTGATTTTATGGGCTTTGCCCAAAAAGGCGGGCCTGTTTTATCGCATGTTAAAGTTTTTAGCGAGCTTAATGGAAACTACCAGAAAAAAATTGATATAAGACAAGCTAATTTGGTGATAGGCGCAGACATTGTGGTAAGTAATAGCGCAGATGCCTTAAAGCTTATTAATCTTGCCAGCACAAAAATAGTTATGAATACCAATATCAGCCAAGTTGGGGATCAATTACAAGCATCAGGAGGGCGCGTTTCCGCTGAAGGTATTGTTGATTCTGTTGATTCTGATCAAGGCTTAGGGAAATTTAAACAGCTATTTGATCATTTAGAGACGCAGATTAAGCCAGAAAATCTATTTGAGTTAAATGCCTATCTGTTTGCAGAGCGTTATTTGGGGGATACGATTGCAACAAATCTCTTACTTTTAGGATATAGCGCCCAAAAAGGCTTTTTACCGGTGAGTTGCGCCGCAATTATGCAGGCAATTACTCTAAATGGTGTATCTGTAAAAAACAGTCATACCGCCTTTAATTTAGGGCGCATACTTGCTGTGCACCCTAATTTTTTTGAGCCTGATCTAGGCAGTGGCATATCCGCATTAGAAATTTCGCAGAGCACAAATCATGATGATCAAGATTTAAATTTTGAGTCTTGGTGTGTAAAAGCTGCGCACGAATTGGAGCGTTATCAAAATAAAAAATATGCTGCGCAATTTAGTGGATTAGTCGCGCAATTTCATGGGCTAAGTCTTAAACACTCAAAGCAAACAGATGTAGATGATGTTAATTTATCTTTTATTATGGCAAAAAGTTTATTTCATTTAATGGCGATAAAAGACGAGTATGAGGTGGCACGCCTCCAAACAATGCCCGAGTTTGAACAGTATTTAAATACCCAAATAGAAGGGGATTATAAAATCCATTATCATTTAGCCCCACCTGCTTTATTTTTTATTAAAGATAAAAATATCAAAAGTGGTTTAATTCGTCCGAAAAAAATTCGCTTAGGCGCATGGTTTAAATATCCGTTAAAATTCCTAGCATGGACTAAGTTTTTAAGAGGAACGCCCCTCGATGTCTTTAGTTATACTCATGAAAGGCGTTTAGAGAAGCAATTACGCGCTGAATTTATTTATGAAATTAATCTAATGCTCAATGATTATGGTGCAATTTCAGATGAATATAAGCGGCAGCTGCTCGCACTCCCACTCATAATTAAAGGTTATGGCTATATTAAATTAGCAAATATTGACCGTTATCAACAAGAATGTGCTGATTTAAAACGGCAACATTTTGAATAAATTCTCGTAAAGGAGAACAGATAGATTATTCTCTACATAGATATTTTAGTAATATAAAAGTAGTATTACACTTTACTTTGAGTTACTTTTCTTTTATATTTTATATCTTACTGCTAGATATTTTATTTATTTTTTTAAATTATGGACAGACTTATGAAAACAAAACTATTATGTGGATTATTAATCTTAAGCGCATCTTTTGTGCAGGCGCAGACTTTAAAATTTGGGCTTAATGCGGGCTACCAACCGTTTGAATTTAAAAATTCTGATAATGATATTGTTGGCTTTGATATTGATATTGCTAAGAGTATTTGTGCCGATCTTAAACTCACGTGTGAGTTTGTTGATCAAGCTTTTGATAGCTTAATTCCTAACTTAAGGCTCAAGCGTTTTGATGCAATTATCTCAGCGATGGATATCACCAAAGAACGTGCTAAAAACGTCTCTTTTTCTGATTCTTATTATAAAAATGCGGCTCTTTTTATTGCTCCAAAAGGTAAATTTAAGCTTATTAGCGATCTTAACGGCAAAAAAATAGGTGTTCAAAATGGAACAACTCACCAAAAATATATGAATGATGTGTTTAAAGATGCAAATATTAATGCCTATCCGCAATTTCCATCGGCTATTATTGATATGGCTAATGGACGTGTTGATGCTGTTTTTGGGGATGATTCAACTTTAGCTGAATATTTAAAAAATGACGCAAATCTTGAGATAGTCGAACATTCAATTACAGATCCAGCTTATTTTGGAGCAGGTTTTGGGATTGCAGTACGGTTAGATGATAAAGAAATGCTTGATAAAATAAATCAAAGTCTTAAAAATATTAATGAAAATGGAACTTATAAAACAATTTATACAACATGGTTTGGCAAGCGTGATTAATAAATTTATTTATTTGAATTACGGTTAAGACTATGAAAACAAATACAGACTCTGCCTATTTTGGGCAGATTTTGGGATTTCATTATGCTTAGATGATAAAAAACTACTTGATACAATCAATCAGAGTCTTAAAAATATTAATGAAAATGGAACTTATCAAACAATTTATACAACATGGTTTGGCAAACTCGATCAATAAAATGTTAAAATCATAAACTTGTGCAGAAAAATATCTGGTGCAGAGCCTTTATATAGCACGTCTATGGTTTGTGATTTTAGTGATTTTATTGTTGGAGAGTTTAAATGTTTGAATTTGTTTTAAATCTACCCGCACAATTAGCCGCATATTTTGGATCAGGCTATGTCGCAGGAATGTTAGTCGGATTAAAAATAACTTTATTTGTTGCTTTAAGTGCTTTATTTTTTGGTTTAATCCTCTCATTGATACTTGCAAGTTTAGAGCTAAGTAAGTGGCGGATTGTCCGTTGGATCACTATAATATTTGTAACTACAATTCGCTCTTTACCCGAAATTTTAGTAGTTTTTATTGTAGCCTTAGGCTTACCGTATTTATATGCGTTAATCATGGGAGATTTTCCTGATATATCGATTTTTTCTTTGGGATGCGCAGCTTTAGCCCTTATTTATAGCTCGTATGCATCGCAAACTATTCGTGGCGCACTGCTTTCTATCCCGCAAGCACAATGGGAATCTGGCAAGGTTCTAGGGCTTAATAATTTCCAAATATTCCTACGTATAATCTTGCCGCAAATGTGGCGCCATGCTCTGCCAGGTCTTGGTAATCAATGGTTGGTACTTTTAAAAGATACCGCACTTGTCTCATTAATTGGGCTACACGATATGATGTTTGTTGCCGAAGGTGCTTTTAATGCAACAGGTAAGCCCTTTACGTGGTATAGCATAGCCGCTTTTATGTATTTAGGTGTTTCTCTAATTAGCCAATATGGGCAAGCTAAATTGGCTCATTATATTACTCATTACGAGAGAGCTTAAGCATGAATGATCTTTTTCAAAATTTTTTAACCATATTATCAGGTCTTTCTCTAAGTCTTAGTTTAACGGTGGTAAGCGCAATTTTTGGGGTTATCCTTGCGATTATTTTAACCATGCTCTTAAGTTATTTTGATAGAGGACTGATTAGATTAAGTATTAATAGTTATTTGATTTTTTTTACAGGCACGCCTTTATTAGTTCAGTTGTTTTTAATTTATTTTGGTCCTGGGCAATTCCCACTTATTCAAGAAAGTTTTTTGTGGGTTATCTTGAAAGAAAAATGGTTTTGTGCCGCTCTAGCGCTTATTCTAAATTCAGCAGCATATACAACGCAGCTCTTTTATGGAGCGATGAAAGCCGTCCCAAGGGAGCAGTATGAGGCTTGTCAAGTTTTAGGAATGAGTCGTTTTGAAACTATAAAATTAATCATACCCTTAGCCTTACGCCGCTCCTTACCTAGCTATTCCAATGAGTTAGTTCTTATTTTTAAAAGTACATCCCTCGTATTTGCGATAGCCTTGATGGATGTTATGGGGCATGCACGTTATTTTAGTGGGCAAACCTATGATTCTTTAACATATTATTGCTTAGCAGGCATTATTTATTTAGTTATTAATGCCATCATGATTTTTGCTTTGCGCTATTTAGAACGCATAGCGATGCGTTTTGAAGTTGATTATCTCAATTAACGGTTATTGCGTTAATCTTTGCATATTGGCGCATACGAGCATTGCAGTGTGCTTGCGTTATAAGTGCCGATGTTGCGCCTATTTGTTCAACGATAAACGAGGCATAGCATGACGCAAATAATAGTGCATCCAGTAAATCCATACCTTGTGCTAGCTGCCCAACTAAAGCACCGTTAAAGGCATCACCAGCACCTGTTGTATCAATAAGTTGACAAGGATAAGTAGGAATAAGATAACGCCCTGTTGGTATTGAGGCAAACGCGCCATATGCGCCTAAAGTAATCACAACATTTTTTACACCCATTTCATGTAGTTTATCGGAGGCTTTTTTGGCATCTTCAATCAGGGTTTCATGCGTATTTATCTCAATT
>BHEQ01000048.1 GCA_003864535.1 Gammaproteobacteria bacterium | reverse complement strand
ATAAATAGTTTTGCAATACTATTAATTGATTTTTTTTTGTTTTTTGTTGATTTTTTGTTGATTTTCTGGGTGATTTTATGGATGATTTTATGTTTGATCTTGTGTTTATTTTTTTTGGTATTTTTTGGATATTTGTGGATATATTAAAATCTTTATTTAAAATCAAGATATCTTGTTAAACATAATTCTTATATAATTTATCCTATTTTTTTAACGTATTTTTAAGATACTAATTTTAAAATACTAATTTATTAATTATTAATTTATTGATTATGGAGTTGTTTGTGAATCTGCATTATGATCCTGCTGTTATTGAATCTAAAGCGCAAGCTTATTGGGAAAAAAATCAAACTTTTAAAGCATTAATGCGACTTAACGCGGGTGATGAGGATAAAGACCAAAAAAATTATTATTGCCTCTCGATGCTGCCTTATCCATCTGGGCGCTTACATATGGGGCATGTGCGCAATTATACGATAGGTGATGTGCTAAGCCGCTACATGAAAATGCAAGGGTATAATGTATTACAGCCTATGGGATGGGATTCTTTTGGAATGCCAGCTGAGAATGCCGCGATTGCGCATAAAACATCACCAGCAAAATGGACAAATAGCAATATTGATTATATGCGCGCACAACTTAAGCAATTAGGTTTTGGGATTGATTGGTCGCGTGAATTATCAACTTGTGAGCCTGATTATTATCGTTGGGAGCAGTGGTTTTTTCTAAAGTTATATAAAAAAGGGATTATTTATCGTAAAAACGGCGTGGTTAATTGGGATCCAGTTGATCAAACTGTGCTTGCCAACGAACAAGTGGTGGATGGACGCGGCTGGCGTTCTGGTGCACTGATTGAGCGGCGCGAAATCCCGATGTATTATTTTAAAATAACAGATTATGCGGATCAATTATTAGATGATCTTGATGATCTAAAAGACTGGCCCGAACAAGTTAAAACTATGCAGCGCAATTGGATTGGAAAATCTAAAGGCATGGAAATTGGTTTTCCATATGAACATCAAGATAATGAGGATAATCCTGCTAGTTCAAGTCCTCAAACAGGCGTACTCAAAGTATTTACGACACGCCCAGATACTTTAATGGGGGCAACTTATTTAGCGGTTGCAGCTGAGCATCCTTTGGCAACAAAAGCGGCTTTAAGCAATCCTCTTTTAAAAGCATTTATTGAAGAATGCAAAAAAGGTGGGACTGGTGAGGCGGATATGGCAACCGCTCCAAAAAAAGGTATGGATTCAGGTTTATGCGCCAATCACCCATTAACTGGTGAGCCTTTACCTATTTGGGTCGCAAATTATGTCTTAATGGGCTATGGCGAAGGGGCGGTGATGGCTGTTCCTGCTCACGATGAGCGTGATTTTGCGTTTGCTAACGCTTATGCTTTACCTATTAAGAAAGTCATTCAAATAAATGAATCTAAGTCTGATAAATCTGATTTAACTGCAAATATATTTGATGCTAAAATATGGCAAGAAAGTTATACAAATTATAGTAAATTAATCAATTCAGGCAGTTATGATAATCTTGATTTTGATGCTGCATTTGCTAAAATTGGTGCTGATTTAGCTGCTAAAAACTTAGGTGGTGAACGTATTCAATTTAGATTGCGTGACTGGGGGATTTCGCGCCAACGCTATTGGGGCTGCCCGATTCCAATCATTCATTGTGAAGATTGCGGCGATGTGCCTGTACCTGAAAAAGATCTTCCTGTTATTTTACCAACCGATTGTATTCCTGATGGTTCTGGTAACCCTTTAAATAAGCTTGATTCTTTTACAAAAGTTAAGTGCCCAACTTGCGGGAAAATAGCGCGGCGCGAGACCGATACGATGGACACTTTTGTGGAATCATCGTGGTATTTTGCGCGTTATATATCTAGCGATTGCAAGACAGGAATGCTTGATGAGCGAGTTAAAGCGTGGCTACCTGTGGATCAATATATTGGCGGAATCGAACATGCGATCCTACATTTATTATACGCACGCTTTTTTCATAAATTAATGCGTGATGAGGGGCTTTTAGGTGATCCAAAAACAGCTCCAAAAGAACCTTTTAAAGCCCTATTAACTCAAGGTATGGTAATTGCAGATGCATATCGGCGCAAAACTGAAAATAGCGAGAGCTGGTTTAATAAAGATCAAGTTGATGTTGACCTGAAAAACAAAATATTTACTTTAAAAACAGATGGATTACCTGTAGATTACATGGGCTCTATCAAAATGAGTAAATCCAAAAATAACGGAGTTGATCCAGAGCAGCTTATTGCGCAATATGGTGCTGATACTGCACGTTTATTTATGATGTTTAGTGCCCCTCCTGAGCTATCCTTGGAGTGGTCAGATTCTGGAGTTGAGGGGGCGCAACGCTTTTTAAAGCGTATTTGGGCATATGCGCACACACATTTAGAAAATCTAAAACTTAATCTTCCTCAAGTATTGGCTGTAAATCTAAATAATATCCAGCAAAAAGAAACTAAAAGTCACCGCCTTGAGATTCATACAGCCTTGCAGCAAGCTTTATTTGATTATGAGCGTCGTCAATATAATACGGTTGTTTCAGCGAGTATGAAAATATTCAATGTGTTAACAGCACTTGCGAATAATGATGAAGATGATTTGGTTAGAGCTGAAGGATTTTCAATTTTATTGCGTCTGCTAAGCCCGATCGTGCCACATATTAGCCATGAAATTTGGCAGATATTATATAACGCTAATATTCTAGATTATGCGATCCCAGAGCTTGATAAACAAGCTTTAATACGCGCTGAGATTTTGTATGTCATTCAAATAAATGGCAAACTTCGTGGTGAAATTTTAGTGGCAGCTACTGCAAGTAAGGCTGAGATTGAGGCAAGTGCTTTAAGTAATGAGAATATTAAGAAGTTTATGACTCAATATAATCCTGAATTAGAGCGCAGTTTAGATCTTAAGAAAGTAATTATCGTGCCCAATAAGTTGATTAATATTGTTATGGCTTGATTAGTATTTATGTAACTTGTAACAATCTAATAGTATCAATAGCGTATATCACTATTCTTATCGTAATTAACAATATGATCCTGTTTATTTATTTGTATTGCTTGGTTGAAATTCCCCTCTATGGAGGGGTGTCCCGTAGGGACGAGGTGGTTTTTTCAAATGATTTACCTTTATTTTTAGTATAAGCCACCACCCCGTCAGGCTACGCCTGCCACCCCTCCATAGAGGAGAATTTATATGTATCTACATAACTTGTAATAATCTAATAGTATTAATAGCGTATATCACTATTCTTATTGTAATTAACAATATGATTATGTTTATTTATTTGTATTTATGTAGATTTCTATTCAAAATTAACTTAAGCTTGATAAAATAATGTAAACCAACATCATGAACCCTATAAAATCAATTATCTTAAATAATCAGCAAGTTTTTTATCGTTGCGAAACTAAAAAGCATGGAAAATATAGATTAAAAGCTATTATTTATGCTAAAACAGAATTAGTAATTCGGCATGATAAGCGTGTGTTAGCTGCGGAAATAATCACGTATATACAGAAAATACAAGACTGGATTTTAGATAGAATAAAACCTAAAAGCACAGAATCTGAGCTTGGCACTGCGCCAATTACGCATTCTTTAAATACTCTGGTTAAGGCTGATATAATTTGGTTTATGGGCAAAAAATATCATATTAGACGGTGTTTTCTGCCTCAATATCAAGTAAAACAATATCATACTGTTAATCATGAAAATAAAATGATAACTTTTTATTATAATGGGATGTGTTTACCGCATGATTTTGATGAAATACAACAATTAACCTTAAAGAATTGGTTGATCCAAGAAGCTAAAAATTATCTACCGCAGCGTTTACAAGAATGTGCACAGCAATGCAGGTGGGTGTTAGTAGCGCCTAATCTAAAAATAAAATGGCAAAGGTCACGCTGGGGGAGTTGTTCGTCTTTGGGTAATATTAATTTAAATGCAAAGCTCATGCAGCTTGATCTTACTAAGATTGATGCGGTTATTTTTCATGAACTTTGCCATTTAAAAGAAATGAATCATAGTGTGCGGTTTTATGCGCTTTTAGCGCAGGTTTATCCTGAATATAAGAATTTTAATATACCGCTATAATCTGCAAATTAAGCATATAACTTATTTAATTACACCCCCTAAATCCCCCCTTTGCAAGGGGGACTTTCTGCTCCATTGCAAAGGGGGAGGTTAGGATGGGGTTGTTTTTTTAGCAGCTGAGTCGTTAGATTTAATAGATGCGCCCTAATGTATGCTCTTGTGAAATCACCAAGAAAAATAATCCTTTTTTGATCTATAATCAGCATCCTTGCCCAATAATAACGCTGAGCTTAATTTATTTATGATCAACTCATTTAAAAATAGAGTATTTAAAAATAAAATATTAATTCTGTTTTGTTTGCTTAATACTTGTTTAATTATATTAACTACATTAAGCGGACTAAATACTGCGCAGGCACAATTACTTAATTTACAAAAAGAACAAAAAGCCTCGGTATTTCAAACAGGGATTAATACTGATAATTTAAAAAATGCGGCTCAAGCATTTAAGCCTATAGCTACAGTGATTGATGCGCAAACTATCTTGCTAGAATGGCTGATTGATTCTGATTATTATATTTATAAAAATAAAGTAAAAATATCAATTGAAGGTCAACCTTTATTGATAATAGATAAAATAATAGCACCTAAAGGCGTGGATTATGCGGATGAGTTTTTTGGTAAACAAGAGATTTATGATAGCAATGTAAGTTATAAAATACAGCTTAAAGGCGAGTGGCAAGGGGATGAGGCAAAACTTAATATTCGCGCACAAGGTTGTGCTAAGGATGGTTTATGCTTTGCGCCAGAGGATTGGGCGTTACCTATAATTTTACAAAACAGTGATATAATTTTAAATACAAATACAAACACAAACACAAGCATAAACACGAATGCAAATACAGACGTAAATGCAGATATAAATATAAATAAAAGCGTAGATAGCGCGACTGCGTTACCTAAAACACCAGAATCAGAACCTTTTAAAATAGCTAATTTACTTAAAAATAAGCGTTATATCGCCTTGCCTTTATTCTTCTTGTTTGGCTTATTACTGAGCTTAACTCCGTGTGTTTTGCCTATGTTGCCGATTATCTCAAGCATTATTGCGGGAGAGGCGCATATTACTGCGAAAAAAGGATTTTTCTTAGCTTTATTATATGTAGTAACAACGGCGCTTATTTATAGTGTGATGGGGATGCTTGCAGGATATATGGGTGCAAATATTAGCGCTTTTTTCCAGCATCCTTTTATTATCATAGGTTTTGCCGTGTTATTTGTGATATTCAGCCTCGCTATGTTTGATGTTTTTCAATTACAAATGCCTGTATGTATCCAAAATAAACTTAATAAAATAAGCACCAAAGCTAAACATAATCGTATGTTAAGTGTGATAATCATGGGAATATTATCCGCACTGATTATAGGACCTTGTGTCGCGCCGCCATTAGCTGCAGTACTAGCGATGATAGCCGAAACTGGCGATATCGTTTTAGGTGGAGTAAGCTTATTTGTAATGGGGCTTGGCATGGGCGTTCCTATTTTATTATTAGGTGCATCATGTGGGCATATATTACCCAAAGCTGGAGCATGGATGCTCGTCATCAAGCAGTTTTTTGGTTATTTACTATTATTTTTAGCACTTTATTTTCTAGAAAGAATTATCCCAAATATTTACTATCAAGCTTTACTTGGAATCCTCTTAATTAGAATAGTTGTCTGGATTTATTATATTGACGGCTTATCAAATGTTGCAAAACAGCTCAAGCAAACTATTGCAATCTTAATTTTGCTGTTTGCGCTCCATCAAATATGGCAAGTATTGAATGTTATTTCTCCTATGCATAATCAAGCTTATTTATCGAATAATGTCAGCTCTAGCGAGAACAATCAGTCGATTAAGTTCAGCCCGATAAAAGGTATAAAAGAGCTTGAGCAAGCTTTGGCTAATCAAAATACTCAATGGACAATATTAGAGTTTAGTGCAGATTGGTGTGTTGATTGTAAACGCATGGAGAAATATACCTTTACCGATAAAAATGTACAGCAGGTTTTAGGCAGTTTTAATACTTTACAAGCAGATATTACCCAAAATGATTCTATCGATCGTGCTTTGGCAAAGAAGTTTAATTTATTTGGGCCTCCTGCGATTTTGTTTTTTGATAAAGCAGGCATAGAAGTGCCACATCTTAGAATTACAGGCTTTGCAAATGCTGCTGATTTTTATAAGCATTTACAATCAATTATTGAGTAAAGGGCACACCCCTAAATAAGCTTTATATTGTAGATATTGAGCTATGGCAAACATTATGATGACATTTAAGACGCGTATTATTTTGACGAAAGCGAGCAATCAAGCAGAGTCTTTACGCGCGCCTCTTATAAAATTAGGCTTTGAGGTGTTAAATATACCGTGTTATAAGCTCCAAGCACTGCCTCTTAGTCCACAAATAGAGCCAATATTTAGCATAGAAAAAGATCGCTGGTTTTTTACAAGCCCAAGTGCGGTTGAGTTTGCCCAAAAAATTGGATTTGATTTTAAAGGTAAATATTTTGCAGCAATAGGAGCAGCAACCCAAACAGCACTTAGACTTGCAATCATGCAAACAGAGCCATTTAAGCATTCGGATGATAATAGAGAGAGTAATTTTGATATAACTCATATCAACCCTAATAATAATAATAATATTATGATGATCATAATAATGATGATATGATATGAGATATTAAGAGCTCTAAAATTATTACAGCCCCCAAACCGTATACGAGCGAGGCGTTTTTAACGCAGCTTAATGAGGAATTTATCGGGCAGAGTTGGGGTTTAATTACAGGAAAAGCTGGGCGTGGATTCTTAAAAAATGCACTTGCGCAAAAAGGTATAGATCTTGATGTATATGAAATTTATGAGCGTAAATTATGTGTTATTGATCTATCTAAACTCAATGATGTGAAAAGTAGTGAGCAAAAAACTTTGATCGTGATCACGAGTGAGCAAACATTTTTAGAGCTAGTTAAAGCAAGTGCACCGCAATTAATTAATCTTACCCAATATAGCTTTTTAGCAAGCAGTTTGCGCCTAGCAGAGATTTTGCGTGCGCATAATTGTACCGATTGCTTTTTACTTAAATCTGCACTTAATTATGATATTATTAGTTTTTTAAGAACTGTGAGCTTAAAAGATAAATTATAGCTAATTTGCGTAGATTTGCACAAAACTAAGTATATTTTATAAATTAGATATTCACACTAATTGATAAAATACTCTAGAATATGCAAGTAACTATTTTTAGAATTCAAGCTGTCCATATAGTTTAATAAATAATAGCTTAATAAATACACTTTTTAATTTGGGAGTACTGCGATAATGAACAAGAAACAAAAAATAAAAGATATTGATACAGATATATTAGATACTGATAATAAACAAAATAAGGATGAATCAGAAAATAATCTAGATTCAGAATCTATGCAATCTGAGCTTTCGGAAATTTCAGAGAGTCCAGAGATTATTGAACCTAACAATATTAATCACAAGCCTGAAAAAAACACTCCAATAACAGCAGATAAAGCGCGTTCAGGTTCAAGTTTCCCCATAATATTAGCCTTAGCTGCGGCAGGTATTGCAGGCTATAGCTATTATGAGAGCACTACACTTAAATCTGAATTAAAAGCGCAAATAGATCAAACTCAAGCACTCAGCGCAGAATTTAAGAACACCCAAGTTAGTCTAAATAACATTGTGATAAAAAACGCAGATGTAAAACCATTAGTAACAACTGATGAGTTTAATGCACTTAGATCAGAATTGAACGATCTTGTCATTGGATCTAAAGCAGATTCAGACTCTAAAGTACAAACTTTAACCAATTTAATTAATCGTGAAATAGAATCTTTAAAATCAAGCAGCTCTAAGCTCTCTGAAAATCTTGCTACAAGTAAGCAAGCACTTGAAGATTTTCAAGCTGATTTTAATAAAGATAAAGATTTAATTATTGTTGTCCAAAAAACTGCCAGTGATGCAATTAAGCGTATGAGTGTTTTAGAAACTCAGGTAAAAGTTGAAATGATGGCGCAGCAGCAAGCTTATAAAGACATCGAAAACCTTACCAAGCAGCTTAATATTTCAACAGATATGCAAGCTTTAAATCTGGCTGAAGTGCATTATTTAATTCGGATTGCAGCGCATAAGTTTAACTTTGAAAAAGATGTTAAAAGTACGATAACAGCACTTACACAAGCATTAAATCGCTTAAATGAAGTTAATGAACCACGCTTTATTGAGACAAGCAATCGCATTAATATAGCCATTGACGCACTTAATGCCTTAAATATACCAGATCGCCAAGACATTTCTAAAAAGATTACAGACATGGCTAGTCAAATCGCAAATGCACCTTTATTAGCTGATCGCGCCATGGATGATATAAAGGCTGAATTTTTTAACTCAAGAGAAATTAATCATGATCCAGATAAATCAATCATGCGTAGATTTATTGATAATGTAAAACCATTGGTTAGAGTACAGCATGAAAGGATAGATATACCAGCTTTAATGGAAACAGAGAATGCTTTTTTCTTAAGGCAAAATATCTTATTGCAGCTTAATGCAGCCCAAAATTCTTTACTAAGCGAAATGCCAGAAATATATTTAATAAATTTAAAAATAGCGCGTGACTGGATTGCAAAGTATTACGATCCTAATGATGAACAAGTCGCATTGGTTATAGCAAGGTTAAATGAGCTCTTAGATCAAAAGTATAATGATCAATATGATGGTTTAACCGCTATCTTAAAGGCCTTTGAAGCATCAATGCTCTTACGCGCAGGAGATCGATAATGAAACGACTAATAAAGTTTTTTTCTTGGATTATTATCCTGCCGTTTCTCGCACTAATTTTTAAAATTCTAGTAAATAGAGATCCAGGGATTATTATTATTTCAGGTAAGATATTTCATAAAGATGATCCTTTTGGTTTTTTAGCTAAAGATTATCCTTTTACTTACACATTTACGATTACAGAATCAATATTTTACCTTATTGTAGCCTTGGCACTTACTTATTTAGTAGTGCGTTTATGGGTTAATATTGTCCATATTCCTATGAATATTGCTAATTTCTTGCAAAAACGTCAGCAAAAGTCATCCGCTAAATATTTTATTAAAGGGGAGATGGCGTTATTAGAAAACAAAGGTGAGCTTGCGCAGGAATTATTTTTATCTGCAGTTAAAGCAAGTAAAACTCCAAGTCTGTGTTATATCGGCGCAGCTAGAGCCGCGGTGCTCCAAGGCAGTGCTAATCGTCGTGATGAGTACCTTGCCCGCATAGATTTAGAAGATGATAAAGAAAATAAACTCTTGGCAAATATCTATCGAGTTGAGATTTTATGCGAAGCAAGTCAATTTGATCGAGCATCTCATATCTTAGAAAGTATGCGTCTAGATGCGCCAAATAACCCTAAAGTACTAGAGTTTGCTGCAAAAATATACCTGAATCAATCTCAGTTTGATACCTTATATCAAATAATGCCAAATCTGCATCGTGCCCTGAGCAAAGATGTCCGCGAACTTATAGAATTACCTTACTGGCGTGCTTTGTTAAAAAATGCACTGAGTCGCAATGACCTTACTTTGCTTAAGGATATTTATAATAACATTCATAAAGAACTACGTTTAAATACAGAGATTACCATTGATTTTTCTACATACTTGATGGATTTAGATCATGCGGAAGAAGCTGAAAATATCTTATATCAGGCTTTAAAGAAAAATTGGAATGATCATTTAATAACTGCTTATGGGCATATTTATCGTGGTGATTTTAAGAAGATAATTAAGCATGCACAAGAGTTTGCCCAAAGCCATCAAACCAGTGATTATGCAAATATTGCCGTTGCTAGGATTTTAGTGCGTATGGAAAACTATACTGAGGCACAAGTATATATTGAGAAAGCACTTAAGATTAAAATCACCCCAGATGCTCTAGAGCTTTTTGCTAAAATCAAAGAATCTACAGGAGATGCGGCATCATCATTACTTGCCTATAAAGAAGCAACAAGATTATTAAGTAATCAACACGTACCAATCCCACAGCAGGGGGCTGATTTTCTCTACTTAATAAGCCAATCTAGTTCTGATTTTTTAGAAACAACACCAATATTAACTGAGGTTATTGAAGAGACTATTGAAGAGGTTCTTGAAGAGGCTAAAACTATTAGTACAGACGATGTTTCAAAAAGCACTTGATTGCTTATTTTAACTTTTATAATTTACGTTTATAATTTAAGCCTATAATCTAGGTTAGTTTTTATAACAATCAATTAAATATAACTTGATTATTATCTAGTTTGTGATAATAATGTTGAGCGTTAAGTCGTTTTACCATTCAGCAATAACTCTAGGAGTTTTTTTAGATGAAAAAAATAGTATTATCAGCGTTTATATGTTCCCTTGGATTTATAGCACAAGCTGAGTCAGGTATAGATATGGAGCTTGCAGCAAAATATGCATGTACTGCATGTCATACATTAGATGAACCCTTAATTGGACCTGCTTACAATCTGGTATATGAAAAATACAAAGATGATCCAAATGTTGAAGAATATTTATTTGAAAAAATAAAAAATGGCGGATCAGGCGTATGGGGCGATATGCCAATGACACCAAATCCACAAGTTCCTGATGAAGATCTGCATAAATTAGTTGCTGAAATATTAGGGCGTTAGTTAATAATTAGAAGATAAAATTAAAAAATGTGTTCAAGTATCTGTATCAGATATCTGAGCACATTTTTTTGCTTGAAATTTGTTTAATATTACAATGATATTTGTTTAATATTACAATGATATTTGTAACTATAACTATAACATCCCTCCCTAAATCCCCCAAAAGATTGGGAGACTTGCTCCTCCCCTTGTGAAGGGGGAGGTTGGGAGGGGGTGGTTTTTCTAGCTGCTGAGTAGTTACGATTTTTTTATAGACGAAGGAAATAGACGATGCTTACACAAGTAAAGTTAAATATTAGC
>BHEQ01000047.1 GCA_003864535.1 Gammaproteobacteria bacterium | reverse complement strand
AGCAAATATAGCTTGATATCCGCCTGTATCTGAAGTTTTAGAATTATATCTCTTAATTGGAGATTGAAGTCTATCACTCATCACGATCTGTGATTTTTTACGAAAATCTGCAAAATCAGCATAACCTAACTTCTTAATAAAGCGACTTATGGCTGAGATCGACACCTTACATTTATCGCTTAGTTCAGTGATGCTATACATCATCACTTGAGGATAGTTAGCTTCAATCTACTGTGCTATTTTTTTCTCCCCATTACTTACTTTTTTCCCTTTTGATAATGTTTTCAATAAATCATTATCAGATAAATTATCACTCATTTAATAATCTCCTTTTAAGAATTAATGTGGAAAACAAGCTAAAGAAATAATGAAAATATATTACCAGTAATACATGTATACAGAAAATATATTTTCATTACTTTCTTGACATCAGTCAGACTATGCGATTAAGATTAATTAAATTAATTAATTGATTATAGGTAAGGTTATGCTAAATTTAGAATTGTATTTATGTGAATTAGAAGAAATAGTCAATATTGATAGTGGCTCTTATGATGCCAATGGCGTGAATAAAGTCCAAGATTGGTTTTATCATAAATTTGTTGATACGCTAGGATTCATCCCGACAAGCTATGATTTTACACCAAGAGGCGCACTCAAACTTGGGCGATCAATGCTTTATGCTACGAGTGCAAATCATCAATTTGATTTATTAGTTTTATGTCATGTTGATACTGTTTTTCCTAAAGGAGAAGTAGCAGTTAGACCTTTTGAAATTGTAGGTGATGAAGTCAAAGGCCCTGGCACTGCAGATATGAAAGGTGGCTGCCTTTATACTTGGTACGCCATTGAAGAGCTTATTCGCAATAAAGAGCAGATCGGCAACATCGGCTTTTTCTTTAATGGTGAGCATGAAATTGGCTGCCCAAATACGCGCAGTGTTATGGAAAAACTCATCACAGAAAGCCGCATTATAATCGCTGGCGAGTGTACAAGAGCTAATGGTGCATACGTTAAACAGCGCAAAGGAATCCTTAGGTTCACTTTAGAATTTGAAGGAATAGAAGCACATGCAGGCAATAACCCACAAGACGGCGCGTGTGCTCTAGAAGAGATGGCTCATTGGATTTTAGCTTTGAAAGGCTTGGCAAATGCTGATAAAGGAATAACAATCAACACAGGTATTGCCAAGGGTGGTAACAGTGTCAACACAATTCCAAATTTTGCACAATTGTATATTGATATCCGTGTTCAAGAAATCAATGATGCTCTAGAAATGGAAAAGAAAGTACATGCACTTATGCCATTTAATTCAAAAGTCACGGTAAAAATAACAGGGGGTATTACAAGACCGCCGATGGTGCCTAATGCTAAAACTGAAATTCTTTGTCATGAGGTTGAAAAAATAGGCGAAAAACATGGCGTAAATGTAACATGGGCATCTGTTGGAGGCGGCTCGGATGCATCATTTGCATCAGCTTTGGGGCGTCCTGTTTTATGCGGGCTTACGCCAACAGGTACAGGTGCGCACACTAAAAATGAAGCCATTTTCCTAAAAGATATACATCAACGTTATGATATTTATAGAGATTTAATTAAGGCTTTTTCCAATATGACAGATTTGGATTTAAATCCTCAAGCACAGATACATGAGGCGGCTTCTATAGATTAGATTTTTCAAGGCTTGCGATTTTGTTAAAAGCCCAGTTTACATATGTAAATGAGCATTTTAACAAGATCGTATAACGCAGAAAAAGCAATTTATAGATGGCTCATGATTAGTTATTCCTTGCACTTTCTAAAAAAATTTCAAGCTCAGCACGCGTTGGAATGCCTGCGCGTCCGCCAGCTTTAGTGCATTTAAGGGCTGCTGCCCCATTAGCAAAATAAATAGCTTCGTTAATTGTTTGGTGCTCTGCAATTGCTAACGCTAAAGCTCCATGAAATACATCACCAGCTCCAGTTGTATCCACCACTTTGATCGAGAAGCCTTTGGTTAATGCTAACTTTTGCGCATTATCTATCCATAAACAGCCCGTGCTGCCACAAGTTACATAGCACTGTCCTTGGGTTTTACCCGCAGCTAAGCTTAAGGCTTGGCTTGTGTCATTTAAGTTTGTAAAGCGTTGTAGAGCAGGCTCAGAAAACGCAATATGATCAGTTAAATCAATTAGATCATCAATTGATTGCGGAGTTAAATCGGCATCTAATATGCTTGGAATACCTAGTTTTTTAGCTATTTGCAAAGCCTTAAGACTGCCTTGATGCCAGCGCACATCTGCTAGAATTACAGCATAATCTGTAAAATCAATGTCATTTAACCAACTTGCATCTGTATCAAGATTTGGGCTTTGATGATTAATAATCATGCGCTCGCCGTGATCATCCACTAATATCGCAGATTGGGATGATTGCGCATTGCTAATCACGCGCACATGCTTAGTCCCAACTCCATAATGATTTAACTCATCAATGATGATACGCCCACAAGCATCATCCCCAACACGCCCGATAAAATCAACATTTGCGCCTAAACGTGCAATTGCAACCGCAGCTGTTGCCGCAGGCCCACCGCCAACTTCACTATAATCTTGAGCAACAAATTTTCCGCCGTGTGTCGGTAATGACTCAACGCGATAAATTCGATCTTGAACCGCAATCCCGATACACGCAATTTTAAGAGATTTCATAATGTAATTCCATTGCTTAAATAAATTAATGTAACAAATATGACACAAAATAGATAATAAAAGATGATTAATGTCAATTTGTTTACATCAATCTAATGTACCATGCTAATATTATCAAATATAGTTATTTACGGGGACTTCTATAAATTAGATTTTTCAAGGCTTGCGATATTTTTAAAAGCGCAGTTTACCTAGGTAAATGAGCATTTTGAGAATATCGTGTAACGTAGGAAAAGCAATTAATAGATGTGCCTTTAAGCATTACACAAATCTAGTTAATTTATAGGAGTATTGTTATGTCAGCGATTATGCCAACTATTGGGTTTATCGGTTTGGGGCAAATGGGGCAGCCAATGGCGGCTAATTTAATTAAGGGAGGGTTTAAATTACGTGTTTACGATGTTAATCCCAAAGCAGGTATTCCACTTGCAGCTAGCGGTGCTATTATTTGCAAAACCCCGAGCGAAGCGGCACAAGATGCTGATTTTATTATTACAATGCTCCCTAATGGCGATTTAGTTCGCAATGTTTTATTTGGTGCTGACGGCGCGATCAATAAGCTTAATAAAAATGCATTAGTGATTGATATGTCGACGATTCATCCTTTGCAGACCGATCAATTAATTGCTGATCTAAAAGCGCACGGCATCCAAATGATGGATGCACCAGTTGGGCGAACTTCTGAGCAAGCAATCACAGGCAATCTTCTCATTCTTGCTGGCGGCAGCGCAGATCAAATCACAAAAGCAACACCTTTATTTAATTTAATGGGTTCGGAAATTATTAATGCAGGCGGTCCGGGCATGGGAATTCGCGTTAAAATTATTAATAACTACATGAGTATTGCTTTAAACAGCTTATCTGCGGAAGCTGCAACATTATGTGAAGGTTTGGGCTTAAACTTTGACACCGCGTTGCAAGTAATGAGTGGCACACCAGCTGGCAAGGGGCATTTCACTACAAGTTGGGCGAATAAAGTGCTCAAAGGTGATTTATCCCCTGCTTTTATGATTGATCATGCCCATAAAGATATTGGTTTGGCGTTAGATGTTGCAAATACGCTACATGTTGCGATGCCAATGGGCGCAGCGGCGCGAGAAGTATATTCACAAGCTCGCGCAGCTGGGCGCGGTAAACAAGATTGGAGCGCGATTTTAGAACAAGTTCGACACACATCAGGCATGGAGAAAAAAATATGACTCAGATTAAAACCTCGCATTTTGGAACACATCAAGATCAAAATGTAAACTTATTTACATTAAGCAATAAAAATGGCATGTCCGTATCTGTGACTAATTATGGTTGCATTGTTACTTCAATTAACATACCTGATAAACAAGGAAAAATAGCTGATGTTGTTTTAGGATTTGATACTTTAGAACAATATCTTGCAGGACATCCTTTTTTTGGCGCAATAGCTGGGCGCTGTGCCAGTCGTATTGCTGAGGGCAAATTTAGTATTGATGGCAAAGCCTACCACCTTGCATGTAATGAGGCAGCAACTGGACAGCATTTACATGGAGGAGAACGTGGATTTGACAAGTATGTTTGGGCTGCAACAATTGATAAGGAGCACGCAAATAGTATTGTTTTTTCAAGAACATCAATTGATGGAGAAGAGGGATATCCTGGCAATGTAGAGCTTAAACATCGTATTTCTTTAAGTGATGATAACGTACTTACGTATGATTTCTGGGCGATGACTGATCAAACAACTCCTGTAAATCTAGTTAATCATAGTTATTATAATCTAGCGGGTCATGATAAAGATATCAAAGGCTTGAGCTTAAAAGTTGCTGCTGATTTCATCACCCCAGTTTCTGAAAATATGATTCCAACGGGTGAGATTCACGCAGTTGCGAACACTGAGCATGATTTTCGTGAACCACGCATTATTGGTTTGATGATGCAACGCCACCCTAATTTTGATGCAAACTTTATCTTACGTAAACGCTCTGAACCCAATGCTTTAATGATTGAGGCTGCGCAATTGCATGACGAGGATTCAGGACGGATGATGAGCGTGTGGACAAATCAACCTAGCATTCAATTTTATAATGGTTTTAAATTATCAAATAAGACTTGGATTGGCAAAGGAGGAGCTGCTTATAAAGCATTTTCAGGTCTTTGTTTAGAAACGCAAGATTTCCCTAATAGCGTGAATATTGCACATTTCCCATCTATTTTATTAGCACCAAAACAAATCTATCATCGAATTACAGAGCATCGTTTTTCGTGGTAATTAGTTTACAACCGACATTCTTAATCAAAATTGGCTATGCACCTCTAAACCTCCCCCCTGCGAAGGGGGGATTTAGGGGGGGAAAACCTCCCCTTCACGGGCTGGGCTATAAAAGCAATCTATAAAAGAACCATCATGGAATTTTTTTTAATCTCAGTAGTTATTCTAGTAGGTGCATTCACTCAAAGCCTGACAGGTTTTGGGTTGGCATTAATCTCTGTACCATTTTTATCGCTATTTTTAGATGCAAAAATGGCGATTCCAATTGCAGGATTATTTGGCTGGTTAGTTACCTTTCCAGTAGTTTGGAAAATGCGCGAGCATGTTTTATGGAAATCCACTTTATTACTGGTTATCGCCTCAATTCCAGGGACTTTTTTAGGGATTTATCTTCTTAAAAAGTTACCAAGCCAAATGATTTTAATTGCGATGGGAATTGTGTTGATTATCACAGCATTACATACTTTATTTGGCAAAAAATCTATCAAACGAGAATTAAATAAAGGCTGGACTTTTCTCGCAGGATTTTGTTCAGGCGCATTAGGTGGCGGCGTAGGCGAACCTGGTCCTCCAGTAATTGCATATACCGCGATGCAGCCATGGTCTGCTGATCAAGCCAAGGCGACCTTACTTTCCTTTTTTATGTTGCAGATGATAGGCGCAATTGCAGGATTTTATAGCAGCGGCTTATTAACAGGCGATGTTCTAAAGCGTTTCACATGGGGAATCCCAGCTTTTATCATGGGAATTTTTGCAGGATTATGCGCTTATCAATATTTACAGCGCAAGCAAATTCCATATCACACAATTGTACATAGTTTGTTATTAGTTATTGGTTGTATATTGATTTTTAAGGGATTTAGATAGTTTTATATTATTTTATTTTATTTTTTTTAAACAGGAGTTTTATTTATGCAAATGTCAGCTGGTAAATTAAGGTCTATGCGTCGCTTAGCCGATGAGAATGGTTTTTTTAAAATGACTGCGGTTGATCAACGTCCGCCGATTATGAACTTGATTAAACAAAAGAAAAATGTTGATCAGGCAAGTTATGCAGATGTTGCAGCAGTCAAAGAAAGTTTCACTAAAATCCTAGCACCTGCGGCATCTGCCATGTTGCTTGATCCTATTTGGGCCTTGCCAAATGCACATCAACATGTAAGCCCACATCAAGGACTTATTATGACGATTGAAGCACATGATTTTTTCGAGGATGAAAAAGGGCGGCGTTCGCATAATATCCCAGATTGGTCAGTGGCTAAAATCAAAGCAGCAGGCGGCGATGCAGTAAAAGCTCTTGCGTGGTATCATCCTGATGCGCACCCTGAAACTAATGCGTTTCAACAAAAATATGTACAAGATTTAGGTGATGCGTGTCGTAAATATGACCTTCCATTTGTCTTTGAATTATTAGTCTATCCTTTGGCAGGCGAGGCTAATCAAACTCAAGATTATGTAGAACATGCCTCAAAACAGGCTAAAAATGTGATTGATTCTGTGCGTGAGTTTGCAAAACCAAAATATGGCGTTGATTTACTCAAATTAGAAAGCCCAATTCCTGCAAGTCAAGTCCCTGATTTTAATGGCAAGGATGCGGCTGCGACCCAAGCAATTTTTGATGAGCTCGGCGCATTATGTACAGTTCCTTGGGTTATGCTCTCAGCTGGTGCGAATATGGAAGATTTTTATCGCATTTTACAATACGCTTATAAAGCAGGCGCGGCAGGTTACTTAGCTGGGCGTGCTATTTGGCTTAAAGCGGCACAAAAATATCCTGATATCGCGGCGATGGAAAAAGAGTTAATTCAAGAAAGCTTGCCTTATATGGCACGTTTGAATGCCTTAACAGATGCATCTGCAACGCCTTGGTTTAAGCATAATGGTAAAACGGTTACATTAGCTGGTGCTGATCAAAACTTCCCTAAAAATTATCGTGTGGATTTCTAAATTATGAGTGAATCAAGCTTATCTAAAAAAGCGTTAATTCCTAAAGTTGCAGTGCTGCCTTTGGCGCGCTCAACTTTTGATGTGGAATATGCGCAAACTATCTTAAACGATGCTTGGGAGCTCCTCTCTTCTTTAAATATTGAGCTAATTGCGCCTTTATCTTCAGATGGAAAACCTGAGTTACAGTTTGATGCAGATAGTGCAAATGCGGTTTTACCGAATCTATTAGCTGCTAATCCTGATGTTTTATTATTATTGCAAGTGACTTTTACCGATGCCTCAATGACGGTAGAGATTGCCAATAAAATCAAAATGCCGCTAGCCTTGTGGTCTTTTCCAGAACCTAGAACAGGTGGACGCTTGCGCCTGAATTCTTTTTGTGGGGTGAATCTTGCTAAACATGCGCTAAGCCGTCAAACACTTGAGGCGCAGACACTTCACGGCTTACCTTGTGATGTAAAAGCTGAACTTGAGCAATTATTGCAAGCATGTGCGATAGCTAATCGCTTAAAATCAACCAAAATTGGGGTTGTCGGTGATCATCCTGATGGATTTGATGCGTGTAATTATAATGAACAGCAACTTAAAGATCATTTTGGAATATCGATTGAAAAAACCGATGTTACAAGCTTTATCAATCAAGTTAAAGCAATGCCAGACAGTGCCGCCGATGCGCCGTATGCACGCAGAGCTCGGGATTTTTCAAACCTAGCTGAGATGGATCAAGTTGCAACGCGTAAAACCTGTAAAGTATATTCAGGTCTAAGCGAAAATGCGCAAAAATCTAACTTTCAAGGGATTGCAGTGCGCTGCTGGCCTGATTTTTTTGTAGAATATGGCTGCGCTGCATGTGGCGCAATCTCCATGCTAAATGAAGATGGCATTCCTGGTGGCTGCGAGGCGGATGTTTTTGGAGTGATCAGCTCTTTAATTTTGCAATGGAGTGCTAATCAAGCTGCATTTAACACTGATTTGGTTGATATTGATCCACAAGATGATTCAGTTG
This sequence comes from Gammaproteobacteria bacterium, assembly GCA_003864535.1. GTDB lineage: Bacteria > Pseudomonadota > Gammaproteobacteria > Cardiobacteriales > Wohlfahrtiimonadaceae > BHEQ01. The sequence continues at coordinate 3,285 of BHEQ01000047.1, read as the reverse complement.
TGTTTTGGCATTGTGGACAAGCCCCAATTGAAATGGCGGATCGAACAGGGCCTGTGCGTGCAACCATTCATTCCAATCGCAAGCTCCCGTTACTGTCTGAATTTGCGTTAAAACCTGGGCGTTTCACCTTGTGCCGCATCAGCCAAGGTCAGGGTAAATTACGGATGATATTAGGCGCAGGCGAGATGCTGCAACGCCCTTTAGCATTTTCAGGAACGGCAGGTGTTGCGCGAATGGATATTAAAGCGGATGCATTTATGGCGCGTTTATTAGATCAAGGCTTAGAGCATCATAGTGCCTTAGTTTACGGCGAACACCGCCCATTACTCCGCACTTTAGCACGCATATTAAAGTTAGAAATTGTTGAGTTAACTTAAAAAAGACTCCCCTCCCAACCTCCCCTTCACAAGGGAGAAGCTGTAAAAGTCCCCCTGCGAAGGGGGATTTAGGGGGGGGAAACCTTAACTTAATGTGGTGATACTAATAATCATTAAATTAAGGATTAAAATCCCCTCCCAACCTCCCCTTCTCAGGGGAGGAGCTGTAAAAGTCCCCTCTGCGAAGGGGGGATTTAGGGGGGTAAAAACCTTAACTTAATGTGATGATACTAATAATCATTAAGTTATGGGGACTTCTATAAATTGCTTTTTCCACGTTACGCAATATTGTTAAAATGCGCTTTTAAAAATATCGCAAGCCTTGAAAAATCTAATTTATAGATGCCCCCTTAAAACTTCTTTAGGAGATTTTATTTATGCCAAACCCACTTAATTTAAAAATATATGATGGATCATCGCCAGAATCATCAGGATTTGATTTATATTTTCAGCAGCAATTATTACTCCGTCATCGCGAAAATGCACCTTGTTGCTTTATTGGAATGGGACATGAGACGATGGATATGTATCGTGGCAATTTCAATATTTATGATCAATTAGAAAGCCGTGAACCATTGCGCCATGTTCAAATTATTACCTCTGAAAATAATAATGATAAAACTTATATTTTAAATTTTAAAAGACATGAAAATGATGCAATTCAACTAAGTGTAGAGCTAAGTGTAGAATTAAGCTTAGAAATTAGCATTGATAAGAGTACGCATGATAAGCAGCTTATTTTAAAAACGCTTGCGAGTAATGCGGATATCAACCGCATTTGGTGGCGTATTCCTGCGCAAAAAGATGAACAGGTTTGGGGCTGTGGCGAGCAGATGAGTTATTTTAATTTGCGTAAACGTAACTTTCCCTTATGGACTTCAGAACCTGGGGTTGGGCGTGATAAAAGCACTCATCTTACTTGGCTTGCAGATACGCAAATGCAAGGCGGTGGCGATTATTATCATACTAATTATCCACAGCCAACATTTGTTTCATCCCAAAAATATTGCTGCCATTTACAAACTACAGCGTATTGTGATTTTGATTTTAAGCATGATGATTATCATGAGTTGCAAGCATGGTGCGTGCCTGAGCAAATAGAATTTATTGTGGCTCCGTCTTTTTTAAATTTATTAACACAAATTTCAAATCGTTTTGGGCGGCAACCAACTTTGCCTGATTGGGTGCTTGATGGCGTGATTCTTGGCTTAAAACGAGGTGAGACTGAAAATCTTAAGAATTTAGAAACAGCTTTAGATAATGGGATTAAAGTTTCAGGATTATGGTGTGAAGATTGGGCGGGCGTGCGCCAAACTAGTTTTGGGAATCGTTTATTTTGGGATTGGCAGTGGAATAAAACACGTTTTCCAAATCTACCCAAACTTATTCAAGAGTTAAATGAGCGTGGAATTCGTTTTTTAAATTATGTGAGCCCGTATTTATGTAAAGATGGGCCTTTGTATCAAGAAGGTTTAGCGCATGATGTTTTTGCCAAAGCCCAAGATGGCGGTGAATATTTAGTTGATTTTGGTGAATTTGAATGTGGTGTGATTGATTTTACTAATCCTGCGGCGACGCAATGGTTTAAAGATCGGATTATCAAACAAAATATGATTGATTTAGGCGTATCTGGATGGATGGCTGATTTTGGTGAGTATTTGCCGATTGATCTTAAACTTCACTCAGGGCTTGATCCAAAACTTGCGCATAATGCCTGGCCGCCTTTATGGGCACAAGCTAATAGTGAGGCGGTTGCTGAGTCTGGCAAAACTGGTGAGATCGTATTTTTTATGCGAGCAGGTTTTACCAATACGCAAAAATACTGTCCCCTATTATGGGCTGGCGATCAATCCGTTGATTTTAGTCGGCATGATGGCTTAAATACAGTAATTTGCGCAGCATTATCCTCAGGGCTCATGGGCAATGCGTATCATCATAGTGATATTGGTGGTTATACCAGTTTATTTGGCAATACACGCACACCTGAATTATTTATGCGCTGGGCTGAAATGGCAGCGTTTACCTCAATGATGCGCACGCATGAATGCAATCGCCCAACAGAGAACTTCCAGTTTTTTGAAGATACAGGCGTAATGGCACATTTAGCGAAAATGACCCAAGTTTTTGTCCATCTAAAACCATATATTAAACATTTGATTGGTGAGGCAAAAAATCACGGCTGGGCGTTGCAACGTCCTTTATTTGTGCATCATGAAGATGATCTTGAAACCTATAATATTCAAGATCAATATCTATTTGGTCAAGACTTATTAGTCGCACCAGTACATGCAGCCCAGCAATATACTTGGAAGGTCTATTTACCCAAAGGTGAGAACTGGGTTCATATTTGGTCACATAAAATATACACAGGTGGAGAGTCGATAGAAATACCCGCCCCACTAGGTGAACCACCTGTTTTTTATCGTGAAGGCACGGCATTTAAAGAATTATTTAAGGGTCTTGCGGGAATAGAGCGTCTGTAAAATAATCGTAACTACTCAGCAGTCTTAACATATTAATTTTTATAGACTACATGTTAAATAATGATGACTTTAAATGCTGAACTTGACATTCCGCTCCATTTAATTACACCCCCCTAAATCCCCCCTTTGCAAGGGGACTTACTCCTCCCCTTGCAAAGGGGGAGGTTAGGAGGGGGTTTGTTTTTAGCTGCTGAGTAGTTACAAATAATCTAATTCTATTTGTGATTCTACTTTGTGAGCGGTCTTGTATTTTTATTATTGTCGCTGATGCAGGCATGACATCTGCAATAACTATCTTAAGGAAAATTACTCCCCAAAACATGCGTAAGCCACTGCGCGTAAATACGCTCTTGTAAGCGGTTTTGGCTTGTGTGCGCGGCTAGATTATCTAAATCTATTTCTTTTGATTATCATTGTAATTTATC
>BHEQ01000046.1 GCA_003864535.1 Gammaproteobacteria bacterium | reverse complement strand
CCTTAATATTTATTCTCAACAATTTGTAAATTTTTTATATTTTGTTGATACTCATTTGCTAAGTTAACTGCGGCAAGGCGCAGCAGCAAGGTGTCGGCTCCAACCGCTAAAAAAGATGCTCCAAGCTGTTCATAAACCTGGCTTGTATTAAAATTTGTGCTGAAAATTCCAGCAGCACGCCCACTTGCTTTAATTTTAGGTAATATCTCTGCAATTACCGCCTGAACCTCAGGATGATTAAGATCGCCTAAATGCCCCATACTTGCAGCAAGATCAGCAGGTCCTATAAAAATGCCATCAATGCCATCAACACATAAAATACGCTCTAAATTATGTACGCCTTCTAAGGTTTCAATTTGAAGCATTATCCCAATATTATCATTCGCTTCTTGAAGATAGTTTACGGTTGCATTCCATTTGGCAGCACGCGCTAAAGCAGTTCCAACGCCGCGAAACCCTTCTGGTGGATAGCGTGTTGCTTTGACAATTTGTTCAGCTTGGGTTTTATTTTCAATCATCGGGATTAAAAAATTCTGCACTCCTAAGTCTAAATATTGCTTAAGCTTGATCGGATCATGATCTGGAATGCGTAAAATAACATCAACAGGATATGCGGCTAATACTTGTAACTGTGCTAATACAGTCGTTAATGTATTAGGACCGTGCTCACCATCAATTAAAATAAAATCAAATCCAGCCGTGGCTAAAATCTCGATACTATACGCATTGCACATTCCTGCAAAAACGCCTATTTTTCGCTCATTAAATGTTGTTTTTAATGAATTTTTCATATATATCTTCCTTTATTTTTAGTTCATGAAACGGCAAGAAATCGCCCCTAAAGTTCCATAATCAACATGAAAGGTATCTCCATGTTTAATCAGGACTGGGCGTGTAAATGAGCCGGCTAAAATAACCTGCCCAGCTTCTAATGCAATATTGTGTTTGGCAAATTTATGACATAACCAAACTATCCCATTAGCAGGATGATTAAGGACACCAGCTGCGACACCCGTCTCCTCAATCACGCCATTCCGATAAAGTAAGGCACTCACCCAGCGTAAATCGATCTCTAGCGGCTTGATTGGTCTTCCACCTAAAATAATTCCTGCATTAGCCGCATTATCTGAAATTGTATCAAACACTTTGCGTGGACGCTTGCTTTCTGGGTCAATGCGGTGACAACGCGCATCAATAATTTCAAGAGCAGGAATGACGTAATCTGTCGCATTTAAAACATCAAAAATTGTAACTTGATCTCCAAAAAGGCGTGATTTTAAAATAAAAGCCAATTCAACTTCAATCATCGGCGCAATAAAGCGGCTTAAAGGAATATCTGAGCCATCTTCAAAAAACATATCATTTAATAATGTTCCATAATCAGGCTCACTAATTTGTGATGATGCTTGCATTGCCTTAGAGGTTAATCCAATTTTATGCCCTTTAACAATGCGGCCTTCAGCTATTTTATGCTCAAGCCATGCGTTTTGAATAGCATATGCATCGTTAATCGTCATATGTGGATATTGCAATGAGAGTTGCCCTATTTGAGTTCTGGTTTTTTCAGCATGATCTAAGGCCTGTGCACATTGATTAATTTGATCTTTATTTAGCATGATATTCCTCTGAGACTTTTTTTGATGAAGATTTTGATAAAGAATTTGATAAAGCATAATAAAAAGAAGTAGCTGCCAATAAAGCACAGGCTGCCATAATAATATTAATACTTATTGATGATTGTTGCGACATTGTTTGTGCGACGATAATACTTGAAAGTGCCCCAAGCCCAAATTGCGTTGCCACGGATAATGCCATGGCTGAACCTGCGTATGCTTGATTTAATTGCAATATTCTTGCATTACAATTTGCCCCTATCATCCCCGTCATACCGATCATGATAAAAGCTGCAAGCATAAATATTTCCATTAAACTAAAAAAAATACCGCTCAGCATTAAAAATGCTGCCGCGACGATTAAAAATATAGATATTTTTGTAACTTGCATGATTTTAAAGCGTTTTAAAACAAGGGTATTAAGCGATGTGGCAATTATGACTCCGATAATATTCATTCCAAATAAAAATCCATAATACTGGGGGCTAATCCCATAATGATGAATATATAAAAATGGAGAGCCGGTCACAAAAGCAAATAAGCTTGCAAATGAAAAGCCATTGCACAAAATTAAACCACGTGATTCTTTATTTAAAATGATACAGCCATAGTTTTTAAAACTCTTAAATATTGACAGGTTTTGACGCTGTTCTGCAGGATATGTTTCAGGTAAAAAACGCCATGTTAAATAAAGATTAAATACTCCAAAAATCAATAATAAGATAAATAAAACACGCCAATGACTAAAGTATAAAATTTGTCCACCTAAAATAGGAGCTAATAATGGCGCAATCATCGTAATAATATGCATAATCGATAAGACACTCGCAATTTGATTGCCTTTGAAAACATCGCGCACCATTGCTCTTGCCATCACCGCACATGCTCCCGCACCTAGGGCTTGAATGAATCTTGCGCCGATTAAATATTCAACTTTTAAGGCAAAAACACACGCAATACTTGCAATAATGTATAAAGCTGCGCCATTTAAAAAGATAATTCGGCGCCCAAATTTATCTGATAACGGCCCATAAATGAGCATTCCCAAGCACAAACCTAGTAAAAACATACTCACGGTTAATTGAACTAAATGCTCACTTGCAGATAAATTTAAAGCAATATCAGGTAATCCAGGCAGATATAGATCAATAGAAAAAGGTGCAATAGCAACCATCATTGCCAGTAATAGAATCAGAGATCTATTGGAAATTTCAGACGGACTATAATTAAAGAACTTTGAAATAAATGCAGTCACATTATAATTCTCATTTAAATAAGGCATGAATATTGTTTTGTTTATAATTAAGCACGGGATCTATTTCATTCATTTGGAAAGAAAGAGCCAATAAGCGTTGTGCGTAAAGTGGCTTAAAATGCGTTTTAATCAGCTCAAACACTGCATCACCCACGCGCTTTCTATCCTCTAGCGAGCGTCCATGACCAATGCTTAAAACAAAATGGACAAAGGCATATTCTAAAGTTTGATCTGCTTCGTTTTTTAGCGGTCTTGCCATCTCCCATGTCTCGAGCCAATGAACTCGCGAGCGCACGCCCCCAATAGGAAAAAGCTGCGTACTTGCTAGATACTCATGAATTTTAGGAAATAAAAGCTTAAATTGTGCATCTTTTTTTAGATTATCCGTACACTCAACAACTAAATGCGGCATATTATTTTCCTTAACTTATTAAAAAATTATTAAAATTTATGTAACTACTCAGCAGCTAAAAAAGCAACCCCTCCCAGCCTCCCCCTTTACAAGGGGAGGAGTAAGTATATCCTTAACTCAATGGAAAAATGGCGTTAACCTGCCCCGTTCCTGAGCTTGCAAATAACTCGGTGACAAATTCTACTTTTCCTTGATATTCATCCCAGCCTAATGCCCCTAATAACATGCATGTATCGTGCATTGCGCCCTCTCCAAAACAATGTGCCGCATAATTGGGTAACATCGCACAAAATTCTTTAAAACGCCCCTCTTTCCATAAATCAACGACGCGAAGATCAACTTGACGGTCAAATTCACGGGTATAGCTATTAAATGCGCTCTCAGCTAAGCGATCATCAATAAAACGATGCGATAAAGAACCTGATGCCAAAATAGCAACCGTGCCATCATATTCCTCGATTGCTTGGCGTACTGCTTCTCCAAGCGTTTTGCTATCCTCATGCGCATGTGAGGTGCAAAAAGCAGAAACTGAGACAACTTTAAAGGCTTTATCATCATTCATGTAACGCATTGGAACTAAAGTGCCGTATTCTAAATTTAAGCTTTTAATATTATGCGATTTTGCACGTAAACCTAGCTTACTCGCACAATCGGCAATACTTTCGCCTAAAGCTGAATTACCTTCATAATTATATGGCAAGTCTTTGATAAAATGTGGTAATTCATGACTTGTATAAATTCCCTCAAAATGATCACCACTATTGATATGAAACGCGCTATTAACGAGCCAATGTGTATCAAACACCACAACCGTATCAACCCCAAGCTCGCGACAGCGACGGCTTATTTCTCTATGCCCATCTAATGCTGCTTGGCGGCATCCATGGTTTTTACCTGGTAATTCAGATAAATACATTGATGGAACGTGTGTGATTTTTGCAGCTAATGCTAATTTTCCCATAATAAAGCTCTCCTAAATAATAAAAAAATAGTAACTACTCAGTAGCTAAAAAAGCAACCCCCTCCCAACCTCCACCGAAGCAAGGGGAGGAGTAAGTCCCCCTTGCAAAGGGGGGATTTAGGGGGGTGGAATGTCAAATTCAGCATTTAAAGTCATCATTATTTAACATGTAGTCTATAAAAATGAATATATTAAGACTGCTGAGTAGTTACAATTTTTTAAATTAAACCAAAGACTTTGCCTGTAAGTCTGCATGATAAGATGATCTTACCATCGGTCCTGAGGCAACTTCTTTAAAACCCATCTTCAAGCCTTCTATTTTAAAAATATCAAATTGAGCGGGAGATACATAGCGCAATACAGGTAGATGATGCAAACTTGGTTGCAGATACTGCCCTATCGTTAACATATCAACATTATGCGCACGTAAATCTTGCATCACTTCTAAAATTTCTGCATCAGTTTCACCTAAACCAACCATCAAACCTGATTTAGTTGGTACTAAGGGGCATGATTCTTTAAAACGCTTTAATAAAGTTAATGAAAACTGATAATCAGCTCCTGGGCGAGCGGCTCTATATAATCTTGGGACTGTTTCAAGATTATGATTAAATACATCTGGGGCAACTTTTGTCATAATCTCAAGCGCGACATCGACTCTACCGCGAAAATCTGGCGTTAAAATTTCAATCTTAAGATTTGGCGATAATGCACGCGCATGCGTTATGCAATCAACAAAATGCTGGGCACCACCATCTCTTAAATCATCGCGATCAACTGAGGTGATCACCACATATTTTAATTTCATTGCGGCAATTGTCTTGGCCATATTAATTGGCTCATCCGCATCTAAAGGATTAGGCTTGCCATGCCCAACATCGCAAAATGGGCAACGGCGTGTGCAAATTGCGCCCATAATCATAAAAGTTGCCGTGCCATTCCCAAAGCATTCACCTAAGTTTGGACACGCAGCCTCCTCACATACTGTGACTAATTTGCTTTCACGTAAGATAGCTTTTAAATGAGTAACCTCAGCACTTCCAGAATATTGGGCGCGTATCCATGTTGGCTTTTTAAGACGTGTTTCAGCTGTGGTTGGCTCAACTTTAACAGGAATTCTTGAAACTTTATCCGCACCACGTAATTTCTCACCTTGGATCTTTTTTTTAATCTCTGTCATTTATATGCTCGTATTATTTTATGAATTAAATGTGATTTTTTTAAGAAAGATTGCCTAAAAAATACTTTAAATACTGTTTGCCTAATAAATCTAAAGAAATATTTTGCGTTAGATTTTTATTTAAGGCAAGACATGTTGCTAAATTTATCATTTTTAAGCCTACATATCCACAAGGATTAATTAAATCAAAAGGGCTCAAATCACAATTAATGTTGATAGCAATCCCATGATAGGAGCAGTTTTTACGCACGCGTAAGCCTAATGATGCAATTTTTTGCCCAATACCTAAGCTATTATCAACATAAATACCTGGGGCTAAAGCTTGAGTATAAGCGTCAATATTATACTCTTTTAATAAATCAAGCGTAGCTTGCTCTAAAAGGCTAACTAGAGCGCGAATGCCGATAGGATTTAAATGATCAGGACGAGCTTTTAAATTAAGTAAAGGATAAATAATCAATTGCCCAGGCCCATGATAAGTCACCTGCCCGCCACGATCTGTTGGAATAATGGGGATATCACTCTTATGCAAAATGTGTTCAGCTTTACCTGCTAAACCTTGAGTAAATACGCTCTTATGCTCGCAGATCCAAATTTCGTCAGGCGTATTTTGATCACGCTTATCTGTAAAATCCTTCATTGCGCAAAAAGTTGCTTGATAATCAACAAGGCCGAGGTTTTTAATGATCATACTAAGCTTAACATCACAGGGGCATGATCTGAAGGACGCTCATGCGCACGCGGCTCTAACATAACCTTGCAATCGGCAAAGCGTGCATTTAAGCGCGGTGAGATTAACAGATGATCAATACGCAAGCCTTCATTTCGCTCAAAGCCATTATTGCGGTAATCCCACCACGAAAAAGAATGCGCTTCTTGCGCTTTTAAACGAAAAGAATCCGCTAAACCTAAATCTAAAATTCGATTAAATGCGCCGCGCTCCGCATCTGAACATAGAATTTTATTCTCCCAAAATACAGGATCATAGGTATCACAATCTGCGGGGGCAATATTAAAATCACCCATAATGACTATTTGTGGATGATGGGCAATCTCAACTTTAAGCCATTGCTCTACAGCCTCTAACCACTTGAGTTTATACTCAAATTTATCCGAACCTAATTCCTGCCCGTTAACGACATATAAATTAATAATCCGCACACCATCTATCGTTGCGGCAATTGCACGTTTTTGTTCATCCGCAAAATCAGGTATATCGTTGAGAACATCTGTTTGAATTGATTTAGATAAAATAGCCACTCCATTATAAGTTTTTTGCCCATTAAAGCTAACTTCATAACCTGCGGCATTAATCTGCGCAATTGGAAAAGCTCCATTTTCACATTTTAATTCTTGTAAACCGACTATATCAGGCATTTCTTGTGCTAAAAAATCCAATAATTGCGGCAGCCTTACTTTAAGTGAGTTGACGTTCCATGTAACTATTTTCATATTATGCTTATCCTGAAAAATTATTTAAGTTGCTTATCTAAACTGCTTATTTTTGCCTTAAAGTTGCCATCTTTAAGTTTGATATTAATATCTTGTCCCAATTTTAATTGCGCAATTGAAGTGCAAATCTCATGTGTATTACTTTCAATGATGGCATAACCGCGTGCTAAGGTTTTTAGGGGGCTGGTAAGATCCAATGATTGCGCGGCAAGGGCTAAAAATGATCGTTTTTCTAAGATATTTTTTGCCATATTATTGTTTAGCTGCTGAACTAAATAAAGAAGCTTTTGTTGTTGTGCGTTTAATATATTTTTGGGATGTTGCGATTTGAGTAAACCCTCAAAGTTCTGTAATTTATGTTGATATTTATCTAGAATACTTTGTAAATGTTGCGTAATTTGAGAGGCAAGATAATCAAGCTGATTAAATAAAGTATCCGAACTAAGACAGGCAAGTTCTGCCGCAGCTGATGGTGTTGCTGCGCGTAAATCACTTACAAAATCAACAATCGTAGTATCTGTCTCATGCCCAACTCCTGTAATAATTGGAAGATGAGATTGCGCGAGAGCATACGCTAAATCACGTTGATTAAAAGCACTTAAATCTTCGATACTGCCGCCGCCACGCACTAATAAGATAAGCTCAATATTATTTTGGAGCTGATCATTATTTGCAGCTGCAATTGCTTTAATTAGCGATAAATGCGCAAGCTCACCTTGAACTAAGCACGGATATACAAAAACCAGAATATCGGGTCTGCGTCTTTCTAAAATAGTTAGCACATCTTGTAAAGCCGCGCCTGTTGCGGAGGTTATGATTGCAATTGCCTTTGGATTTGGAGGAATGGCTTGTTTTAAGGCTTGATCAAATAAACCTGCTTGGGCTAATTCTTTTTTAAGATCTTCAAACGCTTGCAGTAAGTCACCAACTCCTGCGGCGGTTATTTTTTCAACCACTAATTGATATTCACCACGCGGTGCAAATACAGAGATTTTAGCGAGCACATTTACTTGTAAGCCGTTATGAAGTTCAAGTGTACTTTTAAAAGCACTGCTTTTCCACATGACCGCTTTAATTTGCGCATTTTGATCTTTGAGGGTGAAGTAAATATGCCCAGAGTACGGTTTCGCTAAGTTTGAAATCTCACCCGTCAGATTAATCCACGTGAAATTACTCTCAAGTATATTTTTAATACAAGTGCTTAGTTCAGAAACTGTCAGTAAACTATTCTCTATTTGCTGAGAAGTATTTTTCTGAAAAATAGATTGCTCTTTATAGGTCATATTATAGTAAACTGTTGATTATGATCAGGATTATCTAAAAGTGTTTTAATCACATTAAGACCTTGTTTTAGTTCATTATGTGTATCTGGTCCTAATAAAGATAAACGCACTGCGGATGATTTTATCTTGGAGCGTGTCATCATAAATAAATCACCAGCCACAATATTAACATTGCTGCGCCTTGCTGCATTAACAAAGGCTTGTGTCTCCCATTCTTGCGGAAGATTTAACCATAAATGAGGGCTTTGTTTATTTTTAGACAGATGCGCATCTGCTAAAATTTCGTGAGCAATTTGTTGACGTGTCTGCGCCTCAAGCGCTTGTGCATCCGCCATTAAAAAGGCCTCGCCATTTTCAATCCACATCGAAAAAAGCTGGGCAATTAAAGGAGAAGGTGTCCATAGAGATGTTCTCACGGTGGTTGAGATTGGATCAAGCAGATGCGATTTAGTATAAACCATGCCTAAACGTATCCCCATAAATAAACTTTTGCTCATTCCGGTAACGTAAATTGTGCGTTCAGGTGCGAGGTCGATAAAACTGCTTATGCCAGATTTTAAGTAATTAAACACATCATCTTCAATTATTTTTATATCAAACTCACGCGCAATTTCAACAATAGCGAGCCGTCTTTCTAGGGAAAGAATTGCAGTAGTTGGGTTTTGATGATTTGGACAACAAACTAGGATTTTAACAATATTATTTTGACAAATAAGGCGTAATTGCTCAGGAATGATACCATCTTCATCTATCGGAACGCCCATTAAACGGCGCCGATGTAATTGAGTGGCAACACCTTTAATTCCTGTATAACAAATCTCTTCACATAAAATCAAATCACCAGGATTACTTAACGCTGCAATACTTGCAGAAATACCATGCTGAGCTCCTGCGGTATAAATAATATTACTTGGGTCAGCACAAGTATTGGCATAAGTATTAATCCAGATACAAGCAGCTTGGCGATGCTCTAAAAATCCTTCCCTTTTTAGATACGATGTATATTTAGAAAGCTTGGGCTCGTTTGCAAGTTGTTGTAAACCAGTCTTAACTATATTTTGATAAATAGCTTCATTGGCGCGCAAAATAGCTAAATCAATAATCCTCCCCGCTTGAAAACTCTTAATATGGGCAGGATCAGCCTCGTTTACTTTAGCTTGCGCTTTAACAAAAGTACCACGTCCAACCTCAGCATAAGTTAAACCGCGCTTTTCAGCTTCCATATAAGCGCGCGACACTGTTCCTACAGTTAAACCGATGCGTTTAGCCAAGCTGCGATGAGTTGGCAGGCGATAACTTTGAGGTAAAATCCCATCAAGAATATCACTTTGCAAAGACTCAACCAAAGCAAGATAGCGCGGGCCTGGAATATTTTCCATACTCGGCAGCCATTCATTTGTTTCAAATTTATTTTGAAAATGCTTAGCTTTAATCGTATTATCAGTAAGTATTGCCATTTTTGATATTGTCGCAGGTTTTTATATTAATATAGATTATACCAAAATTAACGCTCTCTATCTTAACCTTAACCTTAACGTTCTCTATCTAAAGTTCTAAAAGCCAGTGCCTCGGTAATATGATGAGCTAGAATTTTATCAGCAGCTTCAAGATCGGCAATAGTTAGCGATAAGCGCAAAATACGGTGATAACTTCGAGGGGATAAGTTGAGGCGTTTTTGCGCCATTTCCAATAATTTTAATTCAGGCACTCCAAGGGCGCAATCTTGATCAATCTCACGGACTCCCAAATAAGCATTAGGCTTATCACGCCTGTTTAATTGACGCACCCTTGCCGCTTGAACCCGTTTAGCTATAGCTATCGATGAATCACCAGAAGCTACTTGTTGTAATTCTTGCGGTGCAAGCCTTGGAACTTCCACATGCATATCAATCCTATCTAACAGCGGTCCTGAGATTTTACTCAGATAGCGTTTAACTGTTTCAGGGCTGCATGAACACGCTTGTTCACGGTCACCATGATAACCACAAGGGCATGGATTCATTGCTGCAATTAACTGAAATTTTGCGGGAAATGTTGATTGCATCAGTGCGCGTGAGATATGAATAAGACCTGATTCAAGCGGTTCGCGTAATACTTCTAAAACGCGGCGATCAAACTCAGGTAACTCATCTAAAAACAAAACTCCGTGATGCGCTAAAGATATCTCGCCTGGCCTTGGCGTTGAGCCTCCGCCAACTAATGCAACCGCAGAGGCGGTACTATGGGGCGCACGAAAAGGACGTATACCAAAATTCTTAGCCAAAAAACCTATATTACTTACAGATGCAATCATTGCACTTTCTAATGCTTCAGCCTCTTCCATCTCAGGTAATATAGTTACAAGGCGTGAGGCGAGCATTGTTTTACCAGTTCCAGGAGGGCCGATTAATAAAATATTATGCGCTCCAGCTGCTGCAATCTCTAAAGCACGTTTGGCAAATCCCTGACCTTTTACATCAAGAAAATCATTAAGTTGTGGATCTTTTTTAGGTATTTGATAAGGAATATTTTCTAAAACTTTTTGACCATTTAAAAATTGAATAATATCAATAAGATGATCTGCCATAAAAATATTAGGATGATTTAAAAATGAAATTTCATCCGAGCCTCTTTGCGGGCAAATTAATGTTTTTCCGCTTTTAGTCGTAGAAAGTGCAGTAGGTAAAAGGGCGCGAATTGGCTGTAATTGACCTGTTAAGGCAAGCTCTCCTACAAACTCATAATGCTCTAAAGTCTCGCAATTAATAATGCCTGAAGCAATTAAAACGCCAAGAGCAATCGGTAGATCATAGCGTCCGCCTTCTTTTGGGAGGTCAGCTGGGGCTAAATTAACCGTAATTCTCCGTGTAGGAAATTCAATATTGGCGTTAGATATTGCAGCTTTAACCCGATCCTTGCTTTCTTTTACTGCGGTTTCAGGCATTCCTACGATTGAAAAAGAAGGCAGCCCGTTACTAATATGCACCTCAACGCGCACGCTTGGGGCATCTATCCCACTTTGTGAGCGTGTATAGAGAATCGCTAAACTCATGATAAGCTCCTGTTAATTAAGATAGTCAAGCTATCACCTCCACGCTTTTGGATTACAAATGCTGTGATTAATTTATTTATAATTATTATTTATATT
>BHEQ01000045.1 GCA_003864535.1 Gammaproteobacteria bacterium | reverse complement strand
CAATATGATCAACCGATAAGCCTTTAAATTTTGCAACTAAGGCACTGCCACCTAAATTGGATAATTGCTCTGTATGCCCTTTCACTGGAATACCCAGTTTATGTGCTGCGGCGAATACTTTTTGAGTTTGGGCTAAACTAAAACCGACGTTTTCACAAAAGACATCTACCGCTTCAAATAGATTTTTATTCCATAATGTTGGCAAAATGTGTGTACAAATCAAATCAATATACGCATCTCCATTTCCTGAAAACTCAGGAGGAACTGTATGCGCGGATAATAAAGTCGCGACCATTTCAACAGGATATACTTGTCCTAGTTTTTGAATTATCTGCAATTGCTTTGTTTCATTTTCTAAATCAAGCCCATATCCAGATTTAGACTCAAGCGTCGTAACTCCTTCCAATGCAAGTGCTTTGAGGCGCTTAGCTGCCATATCAAATAGATCAACAGCTGAGCTTGTGCGCGTTGCTTGCACGGTAGAATTAATCCCGCCGCCACGTTTAGCAATCTCTACATATGGGACCCCTTTTAGGCGTTCTTCCCATTCTGCGGCGCGATTACCTCCAAAAACAAGATGCGTATGGCTATCAATAAGACCTGGAGTAATTAACTGACCTTTAACATCAATAATTTGACATTCATTTTCTGTAGCGTAAGTACCAGTTTTAACAATAGCTAAAATCTTATCACCGCGCACGATAAGGTCATGATCTATAATCAATCCATACTCATTAAATTCATCTTTATGCTCACCCCGAGCATGATTAGCTGCTAGGTTCATAGTTGCTATTTTGGCATTACGCCAAATAATATCTTTCATATCTAAATACTCTTGCTGATTTATTGTCTATACAAATACCTATTTTTATAGAATATGTCAACATTTATATTTATTAGTTTTTGACAAGTATCCGCGAATGGAGTTTATAACGTGAGCCTGGGGCGACAAAATTTGCAAAACTAATCAAGCCATTATCACTCCATGTACGCCGTAAGATATTTAAACACGGCGCACCAATATCTAGCTGTAATTGTTCTGCAATCTCAGAGCTTGCAGATATCGCCTCAATAGTATGTTCCATTTCCATAAGTGCATATTTTTCAATTAGAAAACCACTTGGTGTGATAATGTTAAAATTTTGATCAATAAAATCAGGGACTAATAATGGGTTAATATAGCGTTTTTCTAATAAGATGGGATGATCATTTTCATAATGCAAGACATGGCAAAAATAAATCATTTCATTAAAATATATCCCTAAAAAAAGTGCAATACTTTCACTTGCATGAATCTTTTCTTGCTGTAAAACAAGCGCATGATGTTTATTGCCTCTATTTATTATTTCTTCTTTTATATCAGAGACTTCCATTGGATGCGAACTTAGCTTTTGCTCGGTAACAAAAGTACCTTTACCTGCGATACGGCTTAATATTTTTTGCCGACTTAGCTCGACAATGGCTTTATTGACGGTCATGCGGCTTACATTAAATAATTTTGTAAGCTCCATTTCAGTTGGGATCTGCGCGCCTTCAGCAAGTTCCCCTTCTTTGATTTTATCAAGAATATAATTTTGGATTTCTTTGTATGCAGGTAGAGACATCATTAATACTCATTATAAAATTTTGCATAGTATACATTTGAATGATATAAATACCAAAACTTTTAATGTGACTGGCTTGAAATACTTAACTTAATGACGTTAATATATGGGGTACGGTCACTAAAGATAAATATTTATCCGCCTAGTGGGAATATGTGCTATTAGTTGCAAGTAGAATAAATGTATTATATTTATTTTTATAGTTAATATTTAAATAAATTTGTGATAATGTTCCCTACAAAAGGATATGTATATGAAAGACTTAGTTTCATCTGACTTAAAAAGCATTCTCCATTCTAAAAGAGCTAATTTATACTACTTAGAATATTGTCGAGTACTGCAAAAAGATGGCAGAGTTTTATACTTAACTGAAGCCAAAAACGAAAACCACTATTTTAATATCCCCATTGCTAATACCACCGTTTTACTGTTAGGTAATGGCACGTCCATAACACAAGCAGCAATGCGAATGCTTTCACAAGCTGGTGTATTGGTTGGCTTTTGTGGTGGTGGTGGCACACCTTTATATATGGCGTGTGAAGTTGAATGGTTTACACCCCAAAGTGAATATCGTCCAACTGAATACTTACATGGCTGGACGCAATTTTGGTTTGATGATACAAAACGCTTAAGTGCGGCAAAAACCTTTCAACAAGCTCGCATTAGCTATATAGAGCAAGTGTGGCAAAAGGACCGTGACCTTAAAACTGAAGGATTTTTGTTTAATGATCCACAAATCCAAAGTGCACTTGCTACCTTTCATACGCGCACTGATGCGGCAACTAAACAGTCAGATCTATTACTAGCCGAAGCGCAATTAACCAAGATGCTCTATAAATATGCCGCCAATAATACGCAAATTACCGACTTTACTCGCCAGCATCAATCAACAGACAAAGCCAATGATTTTCTCAACCACGGTAACTATTTAGCGTATGGATTAGCCGCAAGTTGCCTATGGGTGCTGGGTATTCCTCACGGTTTTGCGGTAATGCATGGTAAAACTCGCCGTGGTGCTTTAGTATTTGATGTAGCCGACTTAATTAAAGACGCTATTGTTTTACCTTGGGCTTTTGTGTGTGCTAAAGAAAATGCTACAGAGCAAGAGTTCCGTCAGCAAGTATTACAAGCGTTTACCCAGCATAAAGCGTTGGATTTTATGTTTAATACGGTGAAAAATATTGCGCTTCAAGATTATAGCACTGAGCAAATAGAGGAACAAAATTTATGATGGTGACATTCATTAGTCAGTGTGAGAAAAACGCTCTCAAAAAGACTCGCCGTGTACTTGATGCTTTCGCCAACCGCATTGGAGATAATACATGGCAAACTCTAATAACTGAAGATGGTTTGCTCACTGTTAAAAAAATGCTTAAACAAACAGCCAGCCGCAGTACCGCAGTAAGTTGCCATCAGATACGCTCAAGATCGCGAAGTCAGTTTTTGTGGGTAGTTGGCAATAAAAGTAAGTTTAATAATGAAGGGGTTGTGCCTGTTAATATGACTAATGCAAGCCAAGAGTTTACAGAAAATTTTGCACTAAACACGCAGGTAATCGCAATATTAGCTAATATTGCGGGGCTATTTCATGATGTTGGTAAAGCGATGACTTTATTTCAAGAAAAGTTACAGCCTAATCATAAAGGTAAGAGTTATGAGCCGTATCGGCATGAATGGGTATCTCTTAGGATTTTTCAGGCTTTTGTTAATAATCAAGATGATAAAGTGTGGCTAACGGAGCTTGCCAATATTGATAACCAAGCTGAAGCTAACATGCTCCTTAATCTTGAGGTTTTAAAAGATGGCATTGCCAAAAAACCAATCAATCCATTTCAAAGCTTAGCCCCCGTTGCAAAGATTATTGCATGGTTGATTGTTGCGCATCACAAATTACCGCAGTATCCTAAATGTGGCGAGAATAATCCAACATTTGAGAATATGGATAGATGGCTAAATGAAAGTTTTGAAGCTTGCTGGAATAGCCCCCAATGTTTAAGGGATGATTGGCAAGAAAGCGTGCTTATTAAAAATTGGACATTTCTTTTTGGAACACCATTAAAAAGTGCGCACTGGCAAACACATGCCAGAATGGTTGCCAAAAAAGCACTATGTTGTGAACGCTTGTTTTATAAAGCGTGGTTTGATCAACGTTTTACTGCTCATTTAGCGCGTTTGTCTTTGATGCTATCTGATCATTACTACTCATCTAAAAAAGAAACGACGCCAGAATATCAAGATGGAAATTATCGCGCTTATGCTAATACAGATCGAGATGAAAATGGAAATAAATATTTAAAGCAAAAATTGGATGAACACAATATTGCCGTAGGGATGAATGCGCATAAGATTGCTGGTGCACTCGCTCAATTGAAAGATGAATTACCCACGTTAGCATCTAATAAAGCATTCACCTCCAAAGTTCCTAGCGAATTCCAACAAGATTTTGGCTGGCAAGATAACGCTTATAATCTAGCCAAAACAATTAAAGATGATACAAAAAAATATGGTTTTTTTGGTATTTGCATGGCATCAACAGGTAAAGGAAAAACCCTTGGTAATGCGCGTATTATGTATGGTATAGCTGATGAGGGAGCATGCCGTTTTAGCGTAGCATTAGGACTTAGAACTCTAACATTACAAACAGGTGATGCCCTAAAAGAGAAGCTAAAACTAGGTAATGATGAGCTTGCTTTGCTAATTGGCTCTCAAGCGGTTAAAGACTTACATGAGCACGTAGGTAATCCAGAAGTAAGTACCTGCCAAGAATTAGGCAGTGAGTCGGCTGAGTCTTTATTAAAAGATGAGATAGTTCTGATGGAGAATTTACCAATCTATACAGGTAGATGCGCCAAATGGTTTGAGCATGATCCTAAAATTTTAAAATTAATTCAATCACCTGTTTTAGTGAGCACTATTGACTATTTAATGCCTGCTAATGAAGGTATTCGTGGTGGTCGCCAAATAGCGCCTATGTTACGCTTATTAAGTTCAGATCTTGTTCTTGATGAGCCAGATGATTTTGGTTTAGATGATCTACCCGCCTTATGCCGCCTCGTTAATTGGGCGGGTATGCTTGGCAGCCGCGTATTGTTATCAACAGCTACGTTGTCACCAGTTTTAGCGAGTGCGTTATTTTCAGCCTATCAAGCTGGCAGAAAACAATATACTCAAGTTAATGGTGAGCATGGTGAAACAGATAAAATCTGTTGTGCTTGGTTTGATGAATTTAAAAAACCAGATACAGCAATCATCACCAATATAGATTCTTTCGATAGTGCTCATAATGATTTTGTTGAAAAGCGCATTAAAAATTTACACAAACACTCCAGCGCCTTAAGAAAAGCCAAAATTATTAAAGTAGAGCGTGATGGAGATAAACACCCAAGTATGGTGATGGCAACACTTATCTGGCAGTCAATCGAAATACTTCATCAGCAACATGCAATTGCTGTAGATAATAAAAACGTGACTATTGGTTTAGTACGTATGGCAAACATTACGCCATTAGTGCAAATTGCTAAGGTTTTATTGGCACAAAAATCACCTGATGATACGATTATTCATTACTGTATTTATCACAGCAAGTTCCCTTTATTGCAACGTTCAAAAATTGAAGAACAGCTAGATAAAGCATTATCTCGCCACAATCAGCAGGCGTGGTTAATGAGCTCTGGCATACCTGACATCGTACAAAAACATACTGAAAAAAATCATATTTTTGTAGTTTTAGCAACTGCTGTAGCTGAGGTTGGGCGTGATCATGATTATGATTGGGCAATTGTAGAGCCAAGTTCTATGCGCTCAATTATTCAATTAGCGGGGCGGGTGCAGCGTCACCGTAAAAATGTACCTATAAATGAAAATATTCATATCTTATCTAAAAATTATAAAGGCTTAACAGGATTGACACCTTGTTTTGAGAAACCAGGTTTTGAAACCAAAAATCTACGTTATGCCGATCGTGATTTAGGTAAATTAGTTGCAGATACTGAGTTTGATGATATTAATGCAATAGCAAGAATAAAAGAGCCAAGTACCTGTGTGTTGACGGAAGAGAGTCCTAAGCGTTTTAAGTCTTTTAATGCACTTGAGCATCTTGCGCAAAAGTTACGCTTAATTGGTAGTCCTAAAGAGCAAAATCATGCGGCGTACTGGTGGAATAATGACGTAACATGGTGTGGTCAACTCCAATCTATCCAGCCTTTTAGAAAATCTAAGCCAAATGATGATTTTAATCTTATGCTCACGCGCACAGGCAAAGTCATTTGGCAAAAGAAAATATCTGAAAGCTCATCGGTTGAATATAAAAATACCAACGATATAGCGGATAAGGCTGAAGCGATAAAAATAGAGTCTGGGAATGTTTTTTGGGTTGAGTTTAATTTGCAAGAAGAGGTAACCAAGCTTGTAAGTGCTCTACACCAAAGCGAAGACATGGTATTAAAAAAATTCACCCATATTTCATTAAGAAAAATTAATAATGATAGTGATACACTATGGCAATACCACCCCATGCTTGGTGTCTATGCAATTTTAGAAAAGGATGAATATCATAATGATTAATGACGAAATATCACAACGCTTAGCCAATGAAGTGGTTGCTTTTATAGATGGTCGGCGCGATGACAAAGAAGAGAAGTTTTTAAAAGAAATAATTAAGCCACTACTTGTTATGGTGAAAACTCATAGCCAAGAAGCTGAGATTATCAAAACCATTGAAAAATCTAAGAAGGCGAAAACTCAAACTTCTTTAGATTTTTTGCAAGTAAAATATCAAAACCTGATTTCTCTAATTACTGATATTGATACTGATATTAATCTTGATGTTGATGTTAATGTTGATGTTGATGAGGATTTTTTAAAATTAAAAAAATTAAAAGAATCCTATCAACAGTTTATTATAGACAATAATAATGAACATCAACCTGTCACTTGGTTGGATCAGTACGCGATTAAAGCAAAAGATATTAGCTTCGCCACGCATGTAGCGAAACTCACGCACTCTAGTAGCAAAAGCTCGAGTATTCTTGATGTTTCAGTTAAAGAAAGTGAAAATTATTTAACTAGCAATTGCTTAAATGATCCATTGTTTGATACAGCTAGTTCAAATGCGGCATCCTTACCTATTGCGAGTATTTTAAAACTAACGGTAGAGGGCATTAGTATTCTTGATTGTTTAAAAAATGATGATAATTCATTATTTAAACACTTGACTGACAACGAAGATGTTATTGAAAAGTGGTGTGGCTATTTAAAGCAGTCTTACGATAATTCTCAAAAACAGAGCTGTTTTCTTGCAAAGCAAATTTATTTTCCAACGAAGGAGGGGCAATACCATTTATTGTTGCCACTGGTTTCTTCCTCTTTAGTTCATGTGCTACATCTTGAACATAAAAAATACTGGGATGATAATCAGGTTGTTCAGGCGCGGAAGCAGAAATCAGCTAATAAATACTCAGCCGTGAACATATGCGTATATCCCAATAAAGCTTATATACATGTGACAGGCTCTAATCACTCCAACGCATCCTCACTTAATGGTGTCCGTGGGGGTAGAATTGCGCTATTGCCTACAATGCCGCCACAGTGGCGATATCGTTTATCTTCTTATATCAATAAAACCTCTATTTTTGATAAAACCCTAGCATTTCAATTAAAAGAAGAAATTGAAGAATTAAAAGACTATTTACTCTTGCTTAAAAATAAATCATTGAGTATTACCGAGCCTAAACGAAATGAGGCGGTAAGAAGAAAGTTGCAAGCGATTAGTAGTCAATTTTTTAACTATGTAGACGCCGTAAATAATCATGAATCTATGGAAGGTTGGACTGTCGATAGCACATTATCTAGAGAACAACAGCTGATGTTTGAACCAAGGCGAGAAGACGCTGTTGCAAAGGCATTAAAAATAAATCAGGAGTGGCAAAAAATAGTGAGCAAAGCCTATGGACGCTGGTTAAATCGGGAGCTTGAGCAAAAAAGCAAGTTGGCGCTAACAACAATACATGCCGCACTTTGGGCGGATTGTTTTTTGCTTGAGTTAAAAGAGATCATTGCAATACAGGAGGTAGAATTATGAGCCAATATTTAGTATTAAGTCACATCGATATTCAAAATGCTAACTCTATAGCAGGGCTTACTTGGGGCTTTCCTGCAATAACTCATTTTTTAGGGTTTACTCATGCGTTAAATAGAAAAATATCATCCGCTTATCAAGGCGATTATGATACTACCTTAGCTGGCTGCGCAGTGATAGCGCATAACTTTCAAAATAAGGTGTATAAACCTAAAAAATATGCTGACTTTGAGTTTTTGCAAAGTAAAAATCCACCTGTTTTAGCTATACATAAAAATTCTTCTCCTCCGATTATTGAAGAGGGGAAAATGAACCTCACTCTAAGCCTAGTTATTGAATTAGATCAATCACTAGTACTAAATACAGAATTAATCAAACAGCTTGAGGAACAAGTTTTAACGCTGTGTTATCAAATGCGCTTGGCTGGAGGCACTATTTTAAATATCAAACAAGTTAAGTTATTATCCGCAAGCACTCAAGAGCAGCATGTGAACATGTTAAGAAAGATTAAACGTTTAACGCTGCCAGGTTTTGCCCTCCTTGATCGAAATTCTTATCTAAAGGCACACTACCAAAAATTAGTTGCACAGCACAATAATGAAGAAAATCCCCAAGAAAAACCGCAGTTGCTTGATGCTTGGCTTGATTTTGCCGCTTTAAAATCTAAAGCAATACCTCAAACTAAGGATCTATGCAATACGCTTGATGAAAATACCCCCGCAACTTGGGAATATATATCAAAACCTTTCTCAGGCTATTTAGTGCCACTGATGACGGGTTATAAAGCGATTAGCGAAGTTTATGCTGCTGCTGTTGTTCTTAATACCCGTGATCAAATAACACCATCTTGTTTTGTTGAAGCCATACACTCAATTGGTGAATGGAAAGGCATGCACAGTATTAATGACGTTAGAAGTATTATTTGGCGTTATCAGCAAGAAGGTCCATGGTATTTATGTAAGCAAGATGTTGATGCAGAAATAGGTGATGCTAAAACAACTGAACCGAATGAACCAAATGAAACAAATGAAACTCAAACCCTCAATTTTAATGATGCACTCAACTTTTTTTAAGGAAAATAACCATGACGAAATTAACACTACCCAGTGTCTTAGCCTTTGACCGTAAATTAGAACCTTCTGATGCACTGATGCATTCAGGAAATTGGACAAGCATTGGTGATGCTAAAGCTTGGCAGGCAATAAAATTATTTGAGCGGCGTAATCGCGCTGTCAAAAGTAACTTTAAGCCAGAAGTTTTAAATAATGAAGAAGCGCTGCAAAAACAAATAGCAGAGTCAAATCTTGCCTGGGGTGATGATGCGGCATTAGCGCATGATAATGATACGCTACAAGTAAGCTTTACTTTGCGTGTGGTTAGTGGCTTAGATCAGCCATCAGTATGCAATAAGGTTGAGTTTGAAGCGGCTTATCGTGAAAAAATTACAAGTTATACTCAGGAGCATCTTGACAGCCTAGCTAAACGCTATGCCTACAATATTGCGAATGGTCGTTTTTTATGGCGCAACCGCGTAGGCGCACAAGAGATTCAAGTACGGGTAATGCATCCTAGCTTAACGCAGCCAATAGCCTTTAATGCTTATGATTTTTCATTGAAAAATACTATTATAGATAATGAAGCGGTGACAAAACTGGCACAGCTTATTAAAGCGGGACTTAGTGGCTCTGAAAATATTTTATTAACCATCAAAGCTTACGTAAAACTAGGTGAAGGGCAGCGTGTGTGGCCATCACAAGAAATGGTTTTAAACTCACCTAAAGGTGAAAAAAGCCGTCATTTATTTTCTCTAAATGAAGTGGCAGCGATGCATTGTGAAAAAATTGGTAATGCTTTACGTACTATTGATGATTGGTATCCAAACTATGCCCAAACACAAACTCCAATTGCTATTGAAGCTTATGGATCTGTCACACAGCGTGGTGTCGCATATCGCTCATCTAAAAATGATTTTAAATCACTCCTACTAAAATGGTTAAATGCAGACGATAGCAAAAACATTGCCCCAGAAGAACAGCATTTTGTCGTTGCGATGTTGATTCGAGGTGGTGTATTTGGAGAAAGTGAAGGTGAAAGCTAAGGAGGCAATTATGCAGCACTATGTAGATATTACCTTGCTCCCCAATGATGAGGTCGGGCATTATTTTCTTTGGGGCAAGCTTTACCAGCAAATGCATTTGGCAATGGTTGCACACAATCGCGGTGACAATGGCGTAATTGGGTTTTCATTTCCAGAATACCGCACCGAGAAAGCCAGATTAGGCAGTAAGTTGCGCATTTTTGCACCAACTAAGGATGAGTTAACCGAGCTTAATATTGCCAAATGGCTGAGTCGTTTCAGCGACTATTGCCATATTAGCAGCATTAAACAAGTGCCTGAACATACGCAATACGCGTTATTTTCACGCAGACATTGCCGCACTAACATCGAAGGTTTAGTTAGACGAAGAGTAAAGCGCAAAGGGGAATCACTTGAACAAGCACGCGAATATTTTGTAGGGTATACAGTAGATTATTCATTATTACCTTTTGTGGAATTAGAAAGTTTATCTTCTGATAATCTCCAAGAATCACGCAATAAATTCAAGCTGTTTATTGAACAAAAAATAATAACAGAAAAACAATCAGGGCAATTTAACTGTTACGGTTTAAGTAAAATTGCTTCAGCAGTACCTTGGTTTTAACCTTTTATTTTTTTCTCTTTAACAATTAGTGAAGAAACAAAGAGTTGTAATGAGTCTTTTTTTATAAGGTTAAAGTTGCTTTTTTAATCTAAAGACTTGTTATAACTTATTTTTATGATATAATTTCATCGTTCACCGCCGCAAAGGCGGCTTAGAAAAACACCATTAAACCCTTTTTGGTTTTGTAACAGTTCACCGCCGCAAAGGCGGCTTAGAAATAACTGGCAACCCTTATTACCAAATCTACCTGGTTCACCGCCGCAAAGGCGGCTTAGAAATATGAGATGATGAATGATTCACGCGCTAAGCCGTTCACCGCCGCAAAGGCGGCTTAGAAATTGCTTGATCATGTTTAATACTCCAACACTCCGTTCACCGCCGCAAAGGCGGCTTAGAAATCAGATGATGATAAACCACACGCATACTCTTAGTTCACCGCCGCAAAGGCGGCTTAGAAATAATGGTGAAATAGATTCATTAATTTCTTTTAGTTCACCGCCGCAAAGGCGGCTTAGAAAATCTGCTATTAACGATTCATTTAAGCCTTGATGTTCACCGCCGCAAAGGCGGCTTAGAAATCATCAATAAAATATGATGCTTCAGGTAAACCGTTCACCGCCGCAAAGGCGGCTTAGAAATGAGACTGATATGAATGCAGGGAGTGAGCATTGTTCACCGCCGCAAAGGCGGCTTAGAAAGCCGAGGTAATAACTGATCTTCCAGATGTAAAGTTCACCGCCGCAAAGGCGGCTTAGAAAACTCAAAAGCAACCCAAAGCTGAAAATATAAGGTTCACCGCCGCAAAGGCGGCTTAGAAAATTTGATGAGGATATTGTAATAGGCGTATTTGGTTCACCGCCGCAAAGGCGGCTTAGAAAATTATGCGCCAAGAGATGTGTTTTAATCCCAGGTTCACCGCCGCAAAGG
>BHEQ01000044.1 GCA_003864535.1 Gammaproteobacteria bacterium | reverse complement strand
CAGTTATTTTTGAAAAAGACTTACGTAAAAAATGGCTTAATTATCCTTTAGATCATATATTTGTACGCGGAATTAAACCAATTAATGCAAGTACGCTTGCAACAGATAGCTCAGATCATAATCCTTTACTTTTTGAAGGAATTCTTGAGTAATTTATAGATATTCCCTAATTTATAGATGTGCTCTTATTTTTTAATTTCCCCAAGATCAGAGCATGTATCTCATCAGCTTGTTTATGTAAAGATGCTATATCTGCATGAGCACGAATAGAATATGTTGCGATGCTTGATCTAATCTCAGCGGTTGGCTGTGCATCAATAATTTTTTGAGCAAGTTCATGAGAGATATTATCACGCTTCGCAACACGCTCAATTTGATCATTATACAAAGCTTCAACGTTTATAACTATTGGATATGCTTGCATAAAATCAAACTTTAGATATTTTGAATCAGGATATAACAAAGGAATTGCTAATACGCAGTAAATACTTGGGCTTGCGTGAACTAATTTAAGGCTTTCTTGGTAAATTAAAGGATGTAAAACTGATTCTAAATAAGATTTAGCTGCCATATCCCTAAAAATGCGCTGACGCAAGCCTGCTCTATTTAAAATCAGCTCATCATCAATTAAATCAGGAAAATAATCTTTTAATATCCTTAAAGTATTAAGACCTAAAGCCTGATCTGGTCTTGTTAATATTTTTGCGATAGCGTCTGTATCAATTGTCTCTATATTATATTTATCTAAAAAATAAGCACTTAGTGTAGATTTTCCAGAGCCTATGCCTCCTGTTAGCAATACGCAATTAGTGCTCATAAGCGATACTTTCCTTATTGGGCTTTATGTATAGAAAAAGGAAATGTCCTTGTTTTAGATATATTTTTATTTAAAGTTCCTTTAGGTAACCAGACATTTAGCCCCTCAGGTAAGAGTGTTTTTCCTGTTAAGGCAGCAGGGAGCCATGAACGATTTATCTGCATTAAAAGTGATATATCAATATTAAAATACGCAGCTATATCGTGAGCTTTAACCGCACTTTCAAGATAAATTAAATCGAGATTTAAAACTGGCTCTTGCTTATATTTTGAGAAATATTGCTCAGGGTTTTTCGCAATATCACGCGCAGCTAAAAACTCTGTATAAAAATTACGTGAGGCAAAACCAAAACGCGCGCCATCATAATTTTTGATAATAGTATCAATATTAGCGCCATATTCTTTTTTTGCTCTTGCCATTCCACCAACACCATGGTTGTATGATGTTATTGCCAAAGGCCAAGACCCAAGACGTGCTTGTGCCTCACCTAAATATCTAGCTGCACCTTTTGCCGCAAAAACTGGATCTAAACGCCCATCAACACTTTTGCTCATTGGTAAATAAGCACGTGCTGTTTTTGGCATAAACTGCCACATTCCAGAAGCACCAACACTTGAATAGGCATGATTAACAAAAGATGATTCAACATGAGGCAAATAAGCTAGATCTTCAGGTAATCCTGCATCTTTAAAAGCTGCTTTAAAGCTTGGAAGATAAGTATAACTTCTTTCAAGCCCAGCTTTATAGCGTGATGACATTCCGCGTTGAGAGCGCACTCTTGAGCTCATATCAATTAAAGCTTGTGCGCCACCAGCATTTTTGAGGCGCAAAATAATGCTTTTATCTGCATCATTTAATCTTTCATTATCAGCTAATTTTTGTTCTAAACGAATTAATTTTAATTGGACAGCTTCAAGCTGCTGTTTTGCAAACTCACGACTTTCTTTAGTATAACCCTCAGTTGCGCCTTGGGGCAGCTTAACTACTTCATACACTACAGATAAATAACGATTATCATGAATAAGCACAGTATCTAAGTCCCACTTTGAATAAATATCCTTCCAAAAATCAACCATGGGCTCAATAGAAGCTGGTCTATTAAATATATCAGCACTATTATCCTTTTGTTTATTTACACAAGCTGATAATAAAACAATAATTATACAGCATATGCCGCTTCTAAAAATGCGTTTAAAACAAACAATATTATGAATAAAAAACATACTTATATAGCCTTATAGGGTTGTGTGGTCGTGTGGTTATTTGCTTGTTGGATTATGTTAAATTTTGTGTAATAAAAGTTGCGGAATAAAGGACGTGCATTGTAGCAAGAAATAGCACACATATGAACTTGTAAGAAATGCGCAATTATTAAACACGCGCTTGCAAAAAAGAATCTACCTGTTATTATATGCACCTTCCTGAAGTGCTCAAGTAATAAAGTACATCAAAAACACCTGCCCGGGTGGCGAAATTGGTAGACGCAGCAGACTTAAAATCTGCCGACCTTTAGGTCATGCCGGTTCGATTCCGGCTCTGGGCACCATCTTAAATAAAAAATCTCGCATAACTGTGAGATTTTTTGCTTTCTGGGTATATGAATCGGTAGATAAATATAATCGCAAGCTAATTGATCTTTATATTTTGTAACTTTACATCTATGATAAGAGCACATTAAAATAATCTAAAGGCTCTTCCTTGATCCCTAAAATGAATATTCTTTCAAAACCATCAACGCGCTTACATGTGGTCTTATGGTTTGTAATTTGGTGTGCACTTATTATAACATCTTGGTATTGCAGACCATTATTGCCTTTTCAAGAAACACTTACCGCGGCTATCTCGTGGGAGATGTGGTCAACTGGAAATTTACTCATACCATATAGTAATGGCGTTATTAATCCACAAGCACCGCCTTTACTTAATTGGATGACTATTGGTTTATGGCATATTTTTGGTGTTCATGAGTTTTTATTGCGCTTGAGCACAACATTATTAAGCTTTGGGACACTTTTATTAACCGCACTTGCTGCACGCCAATTATGGCCGCATGATCGAAAAATACGCACTCTTGCCCCGCTTATCCTTATCGGCAGCTTTGTTTGGATTTTATTTGCAACTGCCCATATTAATCAAATTGCACTTAGTTTTTTTCAGATTTTATGTGTTAATTTTTTAATTAGGGCGTGGCGTTATCATTGCATCTGGTGGCTTGGTTTTGGTGGTGCTTTTTTATTAGGTTTATTTAGCTCGGGAGCTAATTTTATTTTGTATATTGTGCCACTTGGATTAAGTTTTCCATTTTGGAACAAAAACTTAAAACCTAGAATATCCACTAAAAAATGGTTAATGTATTTATTTATCAGCACAAGTTGCGCTTTATTTATCTTTGTATTATGGGCATATATTGCTTATTTGAGTGATCCACATGTAAATATGTCAAGATTATTAGGCTTTGCCCAGCTTTTTTATAAAATTAATGATCCGATACCAATTGGATTTTATTTGATAACAATCCCTTTTGTGCTCTTTCCTTGGGCATTATGGCCGCCTATTTATCATAATTTAAAACACGCTAAAATAGACGATCCCCTCCTCTTTTGCTTTTATTGGGCGGCAAATATGCTCTTAGTGGCACTACTTGTTGGAGGCAATCCGAGCACGCCTTTATTGCCACTTTATCCTGTGCTTGCAATTATTATCGCCAAAATCCATAAAGATCAAACTGCACAAAAAAAAGACGTCCTACCAGTTATGCTGATCTGTTTATTTTCAGGATTATTATTAGCATTTCTCCCTCTTTTAGTTGCATTTAAGCAATTGCCACAATGGATTAACGCAGTCTCACCTCTTTGGGGAATTGGGCTTATGATATTTAGCATTAGCCTGTATCTACAAGCAAAATCAACAAGATTACATACATTATCCTTAATTAGTATTGCCCTTGTTTTTGCAATTAACTTTGGGATTGTGCGCCAATCAGAAAATTTTTATAATTTAAACCCTGCAGCGCAAGTACTCTCTTACTTAGAAAGAGATAAAGTACAAATTATCCACTTAGGACGCTATCAATCGCAATTTAATTTTGCAGGACAATTAACTAAACCCTTAATTGTGATCGCAAACTCATCTATCCTTGCTGAATTTAAAAAGACAAGTAGGATGAATAATTTTAAAAAATATCAACAAACTAAAGTTGTTTTTTATCCAAATATTTTAACGCAACATATTCAAGATAAAGCTGATTACTGGCAAGTGTTTAGGGGAACTTATTTAGTGATTATGCCACTTAAAGATTTTGATTCTAAAGATGGTCTAGATGATATAGATAATCTAGATGTTCTAGATAATATAAATGATATAGACACTAATGGGGACTTCTATTAATTAGATTTCTCAAGGCTTGCGATATTATTAATATTGAGAAAATCCTATATCAGAGCATAAATGCCGCATTAAGTAGCTCTTTAGTATAGCTATTTTGCGGATTAGCAAATAATGCTTGAGTATCATTCGTCTCGATTACCGCACCTTCTTTTAACACTATAACCCGATGACATAATGCTTTAATGACCCGCAAATCATGGCTGATAAATAAATAGCTCAAACCATGTTTAGCTTGTAAGTCTTTTAAAAGAGCGATCATGCGCTTTTGTAAGGTTAGATCAAGCGCACTCGTTGGCTCATCTAACACGATGAATTTAGGATTTAAAATTAAAGCGCGCGCTAGATTAATCCTTTGGCGTTGCCCGCCTGAAAATGCGTGTGGATAACGGCTTAAACTCTCTTCACTCAAGCCTACTTCCGCGATAATATCAAGAATTTTTTGATAACGTTCTGATTTAGACAAGTGTTTAAAATGAACCAATAAGCCTTCTTCGATAATATCTTTAACTTTTAAACGTGGGTTAAGCGCGGCTAATGGATCTTGAAAAACTACCTGCATCTCTTTGCGCATTGCTTTATTTTCTATTTTAGAAAAGTTAGTTGTCTCTTTGCCTAAATAAACGATACTTCCTTGGGCTTTTATCAATTTTAAAATAGCTAATCCCAAAGTTGTTTTACCAGAACCACTTTCGCCAACTATGCCTAAAACCTCACCTTTTGCGATAGAAAATGAAAGTGCTTGAAGAATATTTTTGCTTATTTTTGATCTCCCCAACCAATTTTTACGCTCAATATCAACACTTAGATTATGCACATCTAATAAATTCTCACGAACTATCAAACTATGAGCACAACCATCAGGTGCTGAATTAATTAATTCCTGAGTATATTCATGCTTGGGAGCGGCTAAAATAGCACTAGTTTTGCCGCGTTCACAAATTACACCTGCACGCATTACCAGTAAATCATCAGCGATAAATTTAATCACATTTAAATCATGGCTGATAAAAATCATCGCTAAACCTAATTGTGATTGTAATGATTTTAATAAAATCAAAATTTGCTGGGCTACAGTCACATCTAAAGCAGTTGTTGGCTCATCTAAAATTAATAATTTAGGTTTACACGCAATCGCAATCGCAATCATAACCCGCTGGCGTTGCCCGCCTGATAAGGTATGCGGTAAACGTGTATATTCAATATTGCTCAGTCCTACTTGCTCTAAAAGGGCGAGAACTTCCTTATATCTTGCGCGTTTATCTAATAAAGTATGTAGCTTTAGCGTCTCTTCAATCTGCTTCCCAATACAATGTAATGGGTTTAAAGATGACATAGGTTCTTGAAAAACAAAACCAATCTCGCGCCCTAAAACTTGTTGCATTTTTTTAGCAGAAAATTGATCAAGCCTTTTATCTAATAAAGTTATATTGCCGTCACGCTTTATCTCAGGAACTAAAAGCTGGCAGATAGCTAAGGCGGTTAAGGTTTTACCTGAGCCGCTCTCCCCCACTATCCCCAAAGATTTACCTTGATCGAGACTAAAACTTAACTTATCAACTAAAGTTTGCTCAAGATATTTCAAAGTTAGATTTTCAACTAGCAATAAGCGCGTCACAATCTCAAATATCCCACTTAATAACCAACTCTTCAGGATTTGCCATCCGCATAATATGATCTGCAACCGCATTTTTCATGCGCTCTAGAGCCTCTTGAGTCGGAGTATGCACCTTGATCTGTATATAATTTTCATGCGCATATAATTCACATTCGGCAGCTTCAAATTTAATCAGCGCGCTGGAATTTTGGAGTGAATCTGTCGCATCGACAAATTCTACCGTGTTTTTATGCTTCCAATGATTACTTAAACGCTTGATAACACGATTTGCATCAAAAGTTGAAACCTTACTCGTTGCATGAAAAGTAAACATAAATTAATCCTTTCTTAAGTTTTGCCCGCGCTGACGCAGGGCGTGATCTAATAACGTAATTGCCATCATTGCCTCAGCAATTGGAGTGGCACGAATGCCAACACATGGATCATGGCGACCTTTGGTTCTTACAATCGCCTCATTCCCATTGACATCTATAGTGCGCCCTGATAAATGTAGGCTAGAAGTGGGTTTGAGTGCAATATGGGCGATTATATCTTGTCCTGATGAGATTCCACCTAAAATCCCACCTGCGTGATTACTTAAAAATCCAGTTTGATCAAATGGAGTAATCTCATCTCTAAAATCAGTCCCAAGCTGATCAATACACGCAAAGCCATCTCCAATCTCAACACCTTTGACCGCGTTGATACTCATAAGACTATGGGCAAGATCAGCATCTAAGCGATCAAATATCGGTTCACCTAAACCAATTGGGCAATTTTTGGCAATCACCGTGATTTTCGCTCCAATTGAATTGCCAGATTTACGCAAAGCATCCATATAAGCTTCAAGCTCAGGTACTTGGGAGTTATCTGCCCAAAAAAATGGATTAGTTTCAATATCCGCCTGAATATGTTTAGAGGCTTTAATTGGACCTAATTGAGATAGAAAGCCATAGATAGATATTCCAAATTGAAGCTTAAGGACTTTCTTTGCAATCGCACCAACAGCTACGCGCATGGCTGTTTCTCGCGCACTAGAGCGTCCGCCACCACGATAATCACGAATTCCATACTTATGTTGATAAGTAAAATCTGCATGGCCTGGGCGGAAAATATCTTTGATATCGCTATAATCTTTAGAGCGTTGATCTGTATTTTCAATGATCAATCCAATCGGACAACCTGTTGTTTTACCTTCAAATACTCCAGATACAATTTTAACGATATCATCTTCGCGGCGTTGCGTCGTATGGCGTGATGTTCCAGGTTTACGCCGATCTAAATCAGCTTGAATATCAGCCTCACTAATTTCAATCAGCGGCGGGCATCCATCAATAATACCTAATAAAGCAGGTCCATGGCTTTCTCCAGATGTAGTTATTGTGAATAATTTACCATAAGTATTGCCTGACATATATGCAACCTATTCCTTATTTTAAAAAAATTAATTAAACAAAAAGTTACGCATTAAATCATGGCCACCTTCACTTAAAAATGATTCTGGGTGAAACTGCACTCCATAAATTGGATATTGTCTATGTTGCACGCCCATAATCTCATTATCACCTTCAGAATTTGCGGTGATCTCCAATATATCAGGAAAATTATCTTGCTGCGCCATTAAAGAATGATAACGCATAATCTCCAAACCATTGGGAACATCTGCAAATATGCCGCGCCCATTATGCTCTAAAATACTAGTTTTACCGTGCATCGGCACCGTTGCTTTAACTATTTTGCCGCCAAAAGCGTGGACAATACCTTGCATTCCAAGGCATATTCCAAGTATCGGTATGGTTTGCCCAAGTGATTTAATGACTTGAGTGCAAATCCCAAAATATCGTTCATCGTCAGGAGAGCCAGGTCCTGGTGAGATAATTATTTTATCAGGCGCGTAGGTTTTTATATCCTCTAAACTAATCTCATCATTACGTTTTACAATAATTTCAAAATTATTTAAATCATGCTCAAAGCACTTATTTAATCTACTATCCAATTTACTATTTGAAATCCTATAAGCCTGTTGTTTATTTTTCTCTGATTGGAGTATTTCACCAATCATTTGATATAGGTTATAGGTAAATGAATCATAATTATCAACAATATATACTTTCATAATAATATCTCTAGTGTATTAATATTAATCTCTAAATAAATCAAGAACTTTGCGTGTTCCTGCAAGTTTACGTTGAATCTCTTCATATTCAGATTGTGCAACAGAATCATAAACATTGCCTCCAGATGTTTGTACATAAGCCGCCTTGCCTTTGCTAAATATGGTGCGAATCGGGATTGCAAAAGTGCAATCCCCATTAAAGGAAAAGCAGCCAACTGCGCCGCCATATGGGCCTCTAGCGTCTACTTCCATTGCATCAATAATCTTAATTGCCTCAATTTTAGGCGCACCTGAAAGCGTACCTGCGGGGAAATTACTTGCAAGTGCGGAGAACATATCTTCAGAATCTTTAATAATTCCAACTATCTCGCTAGAAATATGTTGAACATGGCTAAAGCGTTTGATATTCATCATATTTCTAACTTTAACCGTGCCAAATTTGGCAACTTTACCAATATCATTACGATGCAAATCAATAAGCATATTATGCTCTGCAACTTCTTTAGGATCATTTAATAATGCCCGCGCTAATTCGCGATCCTCTTTAGGTGTGGCACCGCGTTTTGTCGTGCCTGCAAGTGGATAGGTTTCCATCTCACCTTGGCGTAGGCGAAAGAGTAATTCAGGGCTTGCACCAATAATTCTCTCATCATTAAATTTAAGATAATACATATGCGGCGATGGATTAACGATGCGCAATTGCTCATAAATATTAATGGTATCTCCAGTTAATTCGTAACGCGATTTAAAACCCACTTCACATTGAAATACAAGTCCGTTAATGATATTTTGTTTAACTTTTTCAACAGCTTGAGCGTGTTGTTCTTGCGTCATCGTATCGCCTAAATATTTAACTTTAAGAGCACCATTGCCAATATAATCTTCAGCAATCAGAGCCTTAATTTGCTCTAAACGATTATTTTGATAATAAAAATAAATAAGTTCACCTGTCATTTTATCGAAGATAAGCCCATCTTTATATACTCCAAATTTAAAAGCTTCAAATAAATCACTTGTTTTAACTTTAAGTTTATTCTCAAAATAATTAATACAATCATAAGCAAGATAGCCTGTTAATCCGCCTGCATATTTTTTAGAAATAATATTTTGCGGTACTATTTTTTGCAATAAAGCATACGGATTATCACTTATAAATTGCTCTTCTTTTTCTAATATGCTTTGTTCTAATCCTTTTTGCGTATAAGTACGTATAAACAAAGTATTATCAATTGCTGAAATAATTTGCGCAGGATCAAAACCTATGAGTGAATAACGCGACATATCGCCCTCTTCCCCTAATGATTCAAGTAAGAAACAGGTTTGATAGCGTTTTTCTATTTTCTTAAATAAAACCAAAAAATCATCCGCTGAGTTTTGCGAGTGCAAGGTAATGTAATGCGGCTTTCTGGGAAGGTCTATTTTTGGAAGGTCTAGGCTTGCTGGTTCTAAATTGTTTGGCATTATAAATATATTCCTAAATTAAAATAATTATTATTATCATTAATATATAGTGATAATAATAGATTGTTATATGAATTAGATTGATGTATAAATTTTATCACCGCATTAATTAATTAGCTAATTAATCAATTATAAAAAACAATATCTAAAAAGACCTCCCCTCCCAACCTCCCTTCGCAGGGGAGGAGCTCTAAAAGTCCCCCCTGCAAAGGGGGGATTTAGGGGGGAGACCTTAACTTAATGGCGTTGCCCTCCCAACAGGGAAATAGCTGTAAACTGGCTTCACAGTTACTCCCTATCTTTTGGAGAGGATTGGGGCGAGGTTTCTTTAATTTCTCGCTGATATATTTCCCAAAGTTTAGCCTCTTTTAAAAATGCGTAATACGCCCACATTGTTGCAAGAATAAACCCACGCACGCCATTAAAAATCTGACGGCGGATAAAATATCCAACAAGAAACATAATCGGGAAAACTAAAACAAGCTTGATTAAAGAAGGTTTTTTTCCTTTTTGAAATTTCTCCAGTGCTTTTAAAGATGAATAACGATTATTTTTAGTTACAACAATATCAATACCTTGAGTTCCATAATGAAGAATAGGTATAGCGGCGGCGCTAGATATACCAGTGGTTGAGATTCCCTCATGCACAAGGTTGCCAGCATCATAACCTCCTTTTGAGCGTTTAAAAGCACGGATTTTATCGTGAGTTCGCGCCCATTTGGTATTGGGTTTATTAATAAACATCTCAGTAAATTTATAAACAAGCGCATCTGCATTATTTTTTTTAATTATTTCTTTAAATTCATCTATTAGCGGACAAGTTAGCTCTTCATCCGCATCAAGATTAAAGACCCAATCATGCGTGCTTAATGAGGCGGCATAAGCTTTGCCTTCACCCCAATTAGTCCACTTTTTTTGAAATAACTTAACATTAGCAAAGCTTTGCGCAATCTCGCAGGTTTTGTCGGTACTAAAATGATCAACAAGAATAACCTCTTCAAATTGTGCCACACTCGTTAAAGCACGCCAAAGATTAGCCTCTTCATTAAAAGTAATCATGATGCAAGTGGCTTTTATCATTTTTTAAATCCTATATTTTCCGCGCGTTACTAAAATATGAAACTGAAGTAAATCAATCCCATTAATCACTGATGATCTTGGAATTCTAAATGGATCTGTAAGCGGTAAAATGCGCTTTTTAACTGTAAAAGCTGAACTAAAACCTAGTTTTTTAAGGATAGCTATGTGCCTATCTTCAAAACAGCCATAAGGATAAGCAAAGCTTGTGCACGCAGCTTGAGTGAGCTCTTCTACTTTTATTTTGGATGCGTAAATTTCAAGCTCAGCTTGATCATCAGTTAGTGTTGTTATATTACAATGAGTTAATGTGTGTGCACCAAATTCAACCAAACCACTTGCTTGCATCTCGTTAATTTGTGCGGGAGTTAATTTTTCTGCATTCATCGCATCAAATGAGAGAAAAATAGTTGCTTTAGCATTATATTTTTTAAGGATCGGAAATACATTTGTATAGTTATTCATATAGCCATCATCAAAGGTAAGAGTGACATTTAAATTATTTGAATGATTTGAATTGCTTGAATTGCTTGAATTATTTAAAGAATTACTTAAAAGCTCGCTTGCTTTTAGAAAATTATAATTGCGTTTTTTTAAATATTTTACTTGTTTCTCAAACGCTTCTGGCACTATATTAATCCCCTTCTCGCCGTTATATTCAGCACTTGCAGCAACGCTGTGATACATAATAACTCTGGGTAAATGCGCAGCTTTTTTAGGGCGAAAAAAATTGTACCGCACTAAAAATGCGCTACATAACAATATAAACAGGATTATGGTAATTGGATAAATCATGATTTAGTCTAAGAATGTGCGTAAAAATGTAAATATAGCATATTTGAGAGCTCTAAATCTATCGCGCC